>NZ_CP025989.1:0-300000 GCF_003072485.1 Candidatus Fokinia solitaria | reverse complement strand
AGGTGGCATCTTCCTCTTTCGCATTGCATTATCAAATTCTACAGGAGAATTTTTAACATATTCTATATTATACATATCAAGACACCAAAAATTTCTAAGAGTCTTTTATTTTCATCGAAGATGGAAGAGAGCCATAAAAAGGTGTAAAGAACCTGCCATTACGCTCTTTGCCATACTGTGACACCATAAGCTCCATTAGTGCTACCCCCGTAGCAGAAGATGGTGTTATATTAGCACATTTATCTCCAAATAGATAGTATGGTCTCCATAAACAGGTATCTAGCTCATCATTCGAAAGTACTGCTACGCTAGATGATGAAATTACATCTTCTGCAATAAAATCATCCATAGAAATCTCAGTAATTGCACCGAAAGCATTTAGATAATAATGCAAATTTGCTATTAACTGCGACGGCATTATCGGCTCTAGCAGCATAATAACCTTATTTTTCTCTGTCTGAATGCCAATAAAAAAAGGAGGCTGCTTGATATCTTTTACCACTCTTTTATATATGAAATACAAGCACAGTTGATAGCTATTCAACTGTATTGGAAGAATACGACTTTCCGTACACAAAATACCATTAGCGTATGACACGCCTATTCTTACGCTATTAAAACTACCAGGGCCAACGTTACATCCAATGTACTTCACTTTACTTAGAGAGAGTGACGCTTTTTCCAGAGCAGTAATTGTAATCTTTGCAATTCTTTCCACCTGCATATTCTTTTCTCCATCATAATAAGAAAAGATCTCTCTATTCTCCGTCATCACTGCAACGGACGTAGTACCGGACGTAGTATCTATGAAAAGCATCGTAAAGCCAAGAGATTACGTACTATTACTTCGTATTCGCCTCTAAAATGGATACTATTTTCTTCATTGTTCGAGATAAGCATTGCGTTTTTGTAAAACAAACATGCATCACTTACAAGATCTACATAGAACGATATACTACCTAAGTAATTAATATCGTCAAAATTTTTTATATATTGATGAACAATATCTTTCTTCTCTAACTTCATGTTACAGATAATACCGAAAAGAGTTAATCCAAACTTTTTTGATAATTCATATGACTTTATAGTATTTGATAATCCTATCATACTTTCATTTGAGACAAGCACTATACGTACGTTATGCGCAAGTAAATCGTATTTCTCTAAAAGCGAAAGATGTATATCTCCCGTTCCTGGCGGAGTATCTATTATAAGATAATCTAGATCGCTATCAGTAAAGACATTTTCTTTTTTCCATCTCGATAATGATAAGATAGTATCCATCATCTTCGTAATCATCGGCCCTCTCCAAGAAAATACCTTACCGCTATCTTCCGGTACGAGAAAATCTGCTGACATTATCGGTATTCCTTCCGCTATAGGAGGTATGAAAATGCCATTTTCCATAATTGTATATCCCCGTACTTCTAAAAATTTAGGAATCGATGATCCATATACATCCAAATCCGCTATTCCTACTTTAAAGCCCTGCGCTCTCAAACTTAAAGCAATGCCGACGGTAACAGATGATTTTCCTACACCTCCCTTTCCAGACATTACTACTATGATATTTTTCACATTCTCAATGCGCTTCTTCTCTTTTTTATGCTGCATATTCGGCAATATACGCGGTGATTCTACATTTTTCTCAAATTGCTGAATCACAACGCACTTTATTTCTACAGAATGCAATAAAAGCCTCATATCTGCACTGCATTCGTCATAATTACGCAGCACATTAGTACATTTTAATTTCAAACTTTCTTTTTCATGCTCTGTAATGCTGACATTAGGACTAAGATATATAAGCATTATGAGTATATTTCGACCACCTTCATAATTCCGATATGTGATACTCACGGACGCATCACTACGTAGTGATTCTTGAATAGCAATATCGGATACGCGCTTATTTAGAGTAGAAAAGTCATATTTCATCGCATTTCATAATTTTCTACACATCCAACTCTTTAACATTTAATGCATCCTGCTCTATGAACTCTCTTCTAGGACCAACTACATCTCCCATAAGCATTGAAAATGTTTGATCAGCCTGCACAAAATCATCTACAGTAATCCGCTTCAAAATTCTATTTTTCGGATCAAGAGTTGTTTCCCATAACTGTTCTGGATTCATTTCTCCTAATCCTTTAAATCGCTGGATATACATACCTTTTCTCGCGGTATCTAAGAGGTAAGAAAATAAAGCTGATGGTAAAATAAATTTAATCGTATTGCCTTTTATCGTAAGAGTATTGCTTATTTTAAAATTTATAGCTGAATAAAATTCTAAAACACTCCGTATTGTGGAACTTTTTATATCTTTTTTTAGAGCTGCGAAATCAATCTCACACACTGAAGTACTATTCTCCTCTTCTAATGAAAACTTTATCTTTTTAGATTCTTCAGAAATACTCCAATTTATTACTGTTTTAGTGCCTTCACTGACACTATCTGAGAAAAAACTTTCCACTTTTTCGTGCTCTTCACCAGACTCATCAGCAGCATCAGATTCTCTTGTATTTTCGGATTTTTGAACTTGCACTTTACCAGTATCTTTAAGGAGTCCCCATCCGTGAGGCCATAATTTCACTATTTTTTGCGCTACTGAGATATTAAAATCCGCACTAGACATTTCATGATCTTCATTAAGGAAATCATCTGTAAATATGCAAATTTCAGCTAATCTCTTATATAAAACATTTTCTCTGTGATTAATATACTCTGAAAAACTGCTAATAGCTTCCAATCTCTCTAAAATATATCCTCGTGATACTTCTCCTTTTAGAATTGCAAATACATCATCTGATACTATGGACATCAAAAATACTTTTAACTCACGTTCATCTTTGATGTACTTCTCACTTTGCCCTTTTCGTACTTTATACAACGGAGGCTCTGCGATGTATAGATGCCCTTCTTCTATAATAGAGTACATATATCTGAAAAAGAACGTAATGAGTAGAGTTCTAATGTGCGCGCCATCTACATCAGCATCTGTCATCAGTATTATCTTATGATATCTTAATTTTGATACATCTAAAATATCTCTCCCTATTCCGGTACCAAGCGCACTTACAAGAGTACCAATTTCCGAATGAGATAATACTTTATCTATTCTCGCTCTCTCTACATTAAGAACTTTTCCTCTCAATGGCAGTACAGCTTGTGTAGCTCTATCGCGCCCTTGCTTCGCTGAACCACCTGCAGATTCTCCCTCAACTATAAATAACTCGCATAACGAAGGATCCTTTTCTTGACAGCTAGCCAACCTCCCCGCAAGAACAGATATTTCAAATCCAGGCTTTTTCCTACTTAAATCTCGTGCTTTTCTCGCTGCTTCTCTTGCTATAGCAGAATCTAATATCTTATTCGCAATAGCTTTTGCAGAATTCGGATTCTGCTCAAACCATCTTTCAATATTAGAAAACACAACCTGCTCTACGGCGCTTTTTACGTTACCGCTTGCTAATTTTTCCTTTGTCTGAGATGAAAATATCGGCTCATGAACTTTTATGGATAATACAGCTGTCAGTCCTTCTCTTATATCATCCGGTGATACTTCCAATTTTTCGTATTTTTTATGCTTCACTGTATTAACATATGCAGTTACAGCTCTTGTAATAGCACTTCTAAAGCCTGCAAGATGAGTTCCTCCATCTCTTTGCCTTATATTATTTGTGAAGCACATCACATTTTCTGCATAGCCATCATTCCATGCGAGGCTTACATTTACTATTACATCATCACTTTGCCCCTGAATGTCGATTATATCGTGTAGCTTATTTTTCGCTCTATCCAAATAAGCGACAAATTCCTTCACGCCTCCTGCAAAGCAGAAAGTCTTCTCAAATGGCTCATCTTTTCTATAGTCTCTTATTATAAAAGAAGCACTTGGATTAAGGAAAGCAAGCTCTCTTATTCTTTGCTCTATATAATTATAATCAAATTCTACTACTGCGAAAACTCCTCTAGAAGGAAGAAAAGTCACTCTAGTACCGCATTTCTTAACATTTGTAGCATTTACTTTTAGAGGGCTTACCGTTCTACCTTCTTCAAAGAGAATCTCATACTCATTATCTCTCCATACAGTTAATAAAAGCCACTCTGATAATGCATTTACCACAGATACTCCAACTCCATGAAGACCACCGGACATTTTGTATGCATCGCTGTCAAACTTTCCACCAGCATGCAATTTTGTCATTATAACCTCAGCTGCAGAAACTCCCTCTCCTTCGTATACATCTACGGGTATTCCTCTACCATCATCCTCTACACTCGCTGAACCATCACTATTCAAAGAGATTGAGATATTTTTTGCGTATCCAGCAATACACTCATCAACTGCATTATCCAGAACTTCATTTAACATATTGTGTAGCCCTAATGAAGAGCTTACATCTCCAATATACATTCCTGGTCTTTTTTTAACGGCGTCCAGTCCTTCCAAAACTTGGATGGACGAGGCATCATATTTCTTCGTCATTCAGAAATTGTAAAAAAATCAGCAATGTCATAATCACTCTCAGAGTAGACTTATAGCGGTAATTTGTCAATTATACGATACTATAGTAAGCATTTTATCCATCTTTCAGCACAGTAGAGGGAGATATTTTTGCAATACTGAGTGAAGGATAAAGAGATGCGAATAGAGAACAGACTATTGAAAAAAGAGCTATAGACGCAATACTTGACAGTGATAACTCTACTGGAAGTTCCGTTAAAACATAAATTTTAGGATCAAACAAAGTCATGTCAAATAACTCTTCTACAATAGCTCTGATAAAATGCAGATTTTTAGCAAATATGCAACCGAAGATCACACCAAGCACCGTGCCACTCATTCCTATGTAAATGCTACATAAAAGAAATATGGACATCACGGAAAATTTTGACATTCCGATCGTTCTTAATATAGCAATTTCTCTTCTTTTATCTTGCACCATCACCATGAGGCCGGAAAATATATTAAAAGTCGCAACAATAACGATGATAGACAGTATTATATACATAGTTGTTCTCTCAGCGTCTAAAGCAACTATCAAATGACCATTCCTCTTTTTCCAGTCGAGAACAGCGTATTTATCTTTAAAAAACGCTTCTAACTCAGCTTTAATATTTGATATATCAAGCGGATCTCGTACCATAATTTCAATGCCAGTTATTACTTTTTCTGAATAACCAAATAGCTTCCTGCAATCCTCTATATTCATGAAGATCATACTATTATTGTAATCCATCATTCCTGAATCAAAATAATCGTTTATCTGATAGCTTTTACTTCTCGGTATGATTCCTAAAAACGTTTCTACAAATTGAGGTATTGTGAGTTTTATTCTTAATGTACCATCACGTAATGCATTTCTCATAATACCATCACCAACAACAAAAAAGGCGCCAGTATTATCATTTTTACGTTCTACAATGCTGCCACGAATAAAGTTTCCTTCTTTAAAGCAATACTCCAGCGCTTCACTATCTACGCCTTTTATCAACACTCCGTCAATATTCTTATTATAAGTCACCATAGCTTGTCCCTGTACGACGCATGATACATGTTCTACGCCCTTTATACTCTTCACTTTTTTCACATCACATTCATCACGAAGCATAGTACCATCGTATGGATAAATGAGGAGATGACTTTGCACTCCAAGCATCTTTTTCACAATATATGATTTGTAGCCATACATCACGGACGTTACTATTATCAAAGTAGCAACACCGATTGCTATACCAGCAATAGCGAAGCCATTAATTACATGCATAAAAGCTCTATTCTGCTTACTAAAAGCAAATCTTCTAGCAATAATAAACTCTACTCTCATCTTTAATCACGTAATTTATCAAGCTCATCTGACATTAAATGAGTGGACTTTTTCACATTTACATAAGCCACTAAAATTGACAATCCAACAGCAACTTCTGCAGCGCCAACACATATAAGGATGATACCTATGATCTGCCCTAATATATCATTAAAAAAAACACCTACACTTACAAAGATTATATTCAGCGCAAGTAGCATTATTTCTATGCCTATAAAAAGGTGCATCACATTTCTTCTCTTTAGCACCATACAAAGGATACCAAGTGTAAGAACGAAGAAAGAAAGAAGGAAGAGATGCAATATAGAAACCACAGACAATCACTATAACGAGTTAAAACGACTTGATACAAATTTCCAATTCAAATGATTTTCAACAACTTTTTTGAGAAAATCCGCTCTTCTATTTTGATAGTCTAAATAATATGCATGCTCCCATACGTCGCATACCATGAGAGGCACCATACCATCAAGCAATGGAGAATTTGCATTTGCTGTTTTCACTATTTGCAATTTTCTTTCACGCGGTAACCATACTAACCATATCCATCCACTACCAAACTGACTTACTCCAACTTTGACGAAATCCTGTTTAAATTGATCGATTGAACCAAATGCCGTTTCAATTGCAGTTACCAGCTTATTATCAATATTTTCAGCGCTTGAAATAGAATCCTCTCGCGCGCATATTGAGTTCCAAAAAAAGTCATGATTTAAAACTTGTCCTGCATTGTTAAATACTGAATTCCACAGTGCTGGATCCTTAGTCCCTCCTTTTAATTTTGAATCAGCATGTACAAAAAGACTTTCTATCCCTCCTTCATGCTCTAAATTATATTCTTCAGCTATTTTATTTATATTATCAAGATAACCACGATGATGCTTATCATAGTGAAACTCCAAAGTACTCTTTGAAATGCTAGGCTCTAATGCATTGTAAAGATAAGGAAGTAATTGCAAAGAATATCTTTTCATCGTAGTAAGATCACGTATACACACATACCTAGTACGGAGGGTAGTGTAAATATTTGAAGTTTCCAAGCATTTTCTTCACTTTAAAATGTACGAATTTACAAAATATAATCACGATGACATTGAATCGAGAATCAGACTCTTCTGGGATTCAAGCAAGTTATATCAATGGCAAACAGCATGCAAAAGAGAAGTATTCTCGATAGATTCGCCACCTCCTACTGTATCTGGCAATATGCACATAGGACACTTATTTAGCTATTCTCACACCGATTTTATCGCAAGATTTAAGCGAATGTGCGGATACAACGTATTCTACTCACCAGGCTTCGACGATAACGGTTTACCAACGGAAAGATTGATAGAAAAAGAGTACAATATCGTAGCGCACCGCATTGATAAAGCGGACTTTATACAAAAATGCTCGGAAAGAATAGTGAAATTCCATGAGCAATTTCGAACTTTATTAAGCATCGCAGGCTTTACGTATGACTGGACTCTTCAATACAATACAATTTCCGAAAAAGTCCAACGATTGTCACAATTATCTTTTACGAAGCTATATCATAGGGGGATCATATATAGGAAAGAAGCGCCAGTATTCTGGGATCATGTAGATCAAACTGCAATATCGCAAGCTGAAATAGAAGATAAAGAGTTTATAGGGAGGATGTATGAACTCGTTTTTTCGATTAGTGATAAACAAGACGATATCATCATCGCCACTACAAGACCGGAAATGTTATACGCATGCAAAGCAGTACTGATTCATCCACAAGATCAAAGATATAGAAAACTGATCGGCGCATCATGTATCGTTCCGATTTCTCATCATATAGTGCCAATTATCGAAGATATAAGCGTAGATATGCAAAAAGGTACAGGCGCTGTGATGTGTTGCACATTCGGAGACGCGCAAGATGTAGAGTGGTGGCGAATTCATAAATTTACGTGCACCAATGTTATCACCAAAAATGGATTGATGGAAAATTCTGGCTTGCTAAATGGTATGAAGATAAAAGCCGCGAGAACAAAAATAGTAGAATTACTCGAGCAAGAAGGTGTACTAAAAGATAGCAAGGAAGTAGTACAACACGTAAAATGCGCTGAAAGATCGGGCGCACCACTAGAAATCATAGTAACGCAACAGTGGTATATTAATGTAATGCGGTACAAAGATAAATTGATGGCGCAAGTACATAAGATAAACTGGCATCCTGATTATATGAGAATAAGAGTAGAACAATGGATCGATAATCTTAATCAAGACTGGTGCATATCTAGACAAAGATATTTTGGTATACCATTTCCTGTATGGTATTCCAAAAAAGTCGGTGAAGAAGGTAAAGTAATAGTTGCAGAGGAAACACAATTACCACTTGATCCAGCTAAAATACTGCCTCGTGACTATACCAAAGATGATGTAGTATCGGATTCTGACGTAATGGATACGTGGGCTACAAGTACGTTATCTCCTCAAATTAACGTAGCATCTCTCAAAGAAACAGACTCTTCGATATTTCCATTTTCTCTTAGAACGCAGGCACATGAGATAATAAGAACGTGGGCTTTCGGTACGATAGCACAATCTCTCTTTCATGAAGATAACATACCGTGGCATAACATCATGATCAGCGGCTGGTGCCTTGGTAAAAATCATGAGAAAATGAGTAAATCAAAGGGAAATATTATAGAGCCATTGACTGAACTCAAAGCGCATGGTGCAGATGCGATACGATATTGGGCAGCTACAGCGCCACTCGGTACAGATATAGCGTATTCTGATGATATTATCAAAGATGCAAAACGCTTTCTTACAAAGCTTTTTAATGCAAGTAGATTTTGCGCTCAACACTTAGAACGTATGACAGCTTCTCCTTCAACTATCGAAAATTCACTTCATCTTGGTGAGATCGAAGAAACATATGATATATGGCTTTTAAATGAATTACTCTCTTTAACAAAGAGTGTCTTTCAGCACTATAATAATTTTGATTACTGTCACGCAATGCGAGAGATATTAAACTTCTTTTGGAAAACATTTTGTGATTATTACATCGAAATCGTCAAGAATCGCGTTTATTTGCATCATAGCGCAAAAGCTGGTAATAGTGCAGCTCTCACAATGTACTATGCGATATCTATTATAGTGAAATTGATCGCGCCAATCACACCATATATCGCAGAAGAAATATTTCAAAAAATAATACTGAGAACAGCAAAAGAGAAGAGTAACACATTAAATCATGATTTATCATTATCATCAGTACATTCTCACGATGCTTTTCCTAAACACATTGCAGAGATGAAAGAAATAGTAAACGATAATACTGCAATCTCCGAATCGCTAAACGTAATAAGCATTGTGAGAAAATTTAGATCAGAACGTAAGATCGCAATGAATAAAATGATGCAAAAAATTATTCTGCATACCAGTATAGCATTTTCAAAATCGCTGATAGATGATTTAACAAACGTGCTATGCGTTGAACAATTAGTCATCGATGACAATAAACCAAAGGAAATCAATAATGAAATTTTTCAAACTAATCACATAACAATATGCATCTTTCAATAACATCGTTTCCTCTGATATCCTTCTCGATACTACTTTCAATATTATGTGCAGTATTTTCATTTCTTGTCATTAGTATCACGAAAGAAAAAAAAGTTTATCATATTCTGAAATATCAAATTATCTCTTGCTCATTCATTACATTTCTTTCTTCGATAGTAATGTTTGTGTGTATCTATAATGCTCAGGATGGAAAATTTTTATTTTCAGAATTACACACTTTATGCAGACTGCATCTTTTTAGTACAAACGGCAGTATCGCTGTAAATCATTCAGTCAGATTAGATTATATATCTGCAGTATTTGTATTACTTACGACATCAATATCGTCCATCACAATACTATTCACTTTCTTTAGTGGAAATCGCGATGAAGCAGCCGCTATTCAGCAATCTTCATTATTCTTAATAATACAGGGAATGCTGATAAACTTATTCACAACTCAAGATCTGCTAGTATTCTACACTATGTTTGAACTTGTATTAGTGCCAACTTTCATCATCATAGGAAAATGGGGAGATGAAGGACGTGTATACGCGACTTTTAAATTTTTGATGTACACCATTGCTTCATCTGTCATAATGCTATGGGGTATCACATATATCATGATATCTTATAGTACTTTAGATATTAATACTCTTGCAAATTTGATATCAGTAACCATACCTTCGCAAAATATCAATTACCTCGCACTCTCATTTTTCATACCATTTGCAGTCAAAACTCCTATTCCTCCTTTTCATACATGGTTACCAAAAGCTCACGTAGAAGCGCCAACATCATGCTCTATGATACTTGCAGCTCTTTTATTGAAAATAGGCTGTTTTGGATTTATTAAGATCTTTCTTCCTTTCTTTCCAACTTTTATCAAAGAATGGCAATCCATATTAGTAAGTATTGTTATAGCTGGCGGTATATACGCGTCTTTGATCACGTTAGTGCAATTCGAAGCAAAAAAGATAGTAGCATACTCCTCAATTACTCACATGAGTTTCGTCATAGCTGGACTCTTCTCCTTGAATAGCTATGGATTTAAAGGTGCTATTTTTCAGATGCTTAGTCATGGCGTAGTATCATGCGGCTTATTTGCTGGACTTGGTATTCTCCATACACGCGTTCATACATATAATCTTTATCTTATACCGGAAACACTCGGAAAACGTATGCCAATGCTCGCAAGTACCTTTGCAGTGTTCACGTTAAGTGCAATAGGAGTACCTCTTACATCCGGATTTATAGGAGAATTTACAACAATATTCGGAGTATATCATTTCGATAAAGTATTCGGCTTTCTACTATCGATAAATATAGTTCTTTCAGCAATTTATATGCTGATGATGTATTCAAGGATATTTTTTTCTCTTGGATTGTCGCAAGTAAAAATAAGTTCTGAACTTCGAGATTCTTCTAAAGCAGAATTTTATATTTTACTTGCTATCGTGATAATATCAGTATCTCTAGGTATTAATCCGAAATTAGAGAAAATATTCTCGTAAATTGTCTTGACAACTGTGCAATGCTTTCTTACTATGAAGCACAAAGCAATGAAAAAATATCAATCACACAAGTTATATACTGTATTGTGTGCGGTGTTCTCAGTTCTAATCGTTCTGAGTAACCTCCTCTATCAGAAGCAGGTAACCTTTATGCTCTTCGGGCTGCTTTCCTTCTCCATTCCAACTGGCTCTATTCTTTATCCCTTCACCTTTCTACTTAGTGACATAATCAGTGAATTCTATGGCAGAGATGCCGCAAGGTTCTGCTTACGCCTCGGCATCATAATAGGAGGAGGAGTCGCATGCATTATGCTACTCTTCATGCAAATGCCAGCAGCTTCTTGGTCGAAAATGAGTACGGAGACGTTTAGTACGGTCTTTGGATGCTATAATACCGTATTCATAGCATCTCTTATAGCGTGCTATACTTCTCAAATGCTCGATGTGAGAATATTTCTTTACTTTAAGAAACTGACAAACGGGAAATTATTATGGCTACGCAGTAGCTGTAGTACAGCGTTTTCACTCTTTATAGATACTGCTATAATGCTGTCGGTAATGTCACTTCTGAAAATATTTCCAAAAGAACATTTGTTACCTCTTATACTTAGTACGTATTCTTTTAAACTGTTTTTCGTTGCGCTAAGTGTACCAATGCTATACGGCGCAACTTCTCTTACGAATAAGTTTCTTTTTAAAGCAAATACAAATGAGTACTCTACGGTAAATGAAATTAATTGACATAGTGCATGATTCAATATACAGTATACGTGTTGTAATTTTGTGGAATTACATTTGAAAGGCGCGGGATAGAGCAGTCTGGTAGCTCGTCAGGCTCATAACCTGAAGGTCGTTGGTTCAAATCCAACTCCCGCAACCAATGTTCTTGCGATATGAAAATCTTCTCATCTTTGAAAAGTGCTAAGAAACGCGATAAAGATTGTAGAATCGTGAAGCGTCGTGGCGTGATTTACGTAATTAATAAGAAGAATCCTCGTTTTAAAGCGAAGCAGGCTTAGTTCTCTATAGATGATTTTCCCGCGAAGCATCTAAACATCGTAAAGCATATCATACTCTAGAAGTTCTCAGTTCGTTTTAGTGGAGTTCTCGATCATACTTAGCTTCTTCTATGTCGGCTTGCTCTGGATTTCTTTCCGCTTCCGATCTTCTTTTTTCTCAAAGTTATGGCTCTTTTAGAGTGATAATGAGTTCTTATCTCTATTTGCTATATAATAAATTCGTCAACATCACTCCTTTCTTCATACATCTTCGCCATCGGCTTCGAGATATAATTATAATTCCACTACGATTTATAACTTAGCTTCGAGTAAAATCGATACTTTCACCATCGGCTTCGAGATATAATTATAACTCAGCTTTAATTTATAACTCAGTCTCGCATAGAATCGACACCTTCATCATCAGCCTCGATATATAAGGTCTTACAATGAATTCGTCAACATCGTCGCTATATATCCATAATATTCATTCTTCACATCATCTTAATTTGTCTTTGCATTACACATCACCGTCCTTTTCTCCTAGTATGTCTTTGCATTACGTATCATCTTCTTTCTTTTAGCGTGTCTTTGTGTTACACATCGCTCCTTTCTTCATACATCTTAGCTTCGAGATATAATTATAACTCAGCTTCAATCGATAACTTAGCTTCGGATAAAATCGATACTTTCATCTTTTACTATCATTTAATTTTTAAATCATAAAGTCGCTTTCTTAAGGTATGAAGAATTGCTTTTACAGCTGTATCTTCACATAAACACTTCTTTTGATATTCAATCTTATACACTCTTGAAGCAATCATCTCTGAAACTGTCAATTCGCTTATCTTTTCACTTACTGTCTTACAATAAAGTCGCTTCATTTCTTTCAATCGAAGCTATCATAATACTTCTCTAACTGATTATTTCAAAAATCCTTTAATTCAATCTACTGATTCTTCCAAGATAGAGCTTGATATACTGCATGCCGACACTACATGATCATTCTTCTCTAAAGATACTACGCGTACTCCTTTCGTATTTCTTCCAGTAACACGCACAGAATCAGCAGATACTCTAATCACTTTACCAGAATTACAAGCTAAAATAACGCTATCAGTATCTTTAATCGGTAAAACTCCAATGACATGAGCACGACCAACATCCATATTTACTACTCCTCCAACATTTCTTCCAGTCACTCTATATTCGTATGATGAGGTACGTTTGCCATATCCATTACTCGATATACTTAACAAAAACTTCTCATGTACCACTAATTCTATTAATTTATCTACAGTAATATCGCCATCTATCCTAGCAATTACGCTTTTTTCGAGTACATGTTCGATATCATCATTCAACTCACTAATATCTTCTGCAACACTCTCTTGTTCACTTACGTCTAGTTCGCTTACAGCTTCCACATCACTACATTCAGAGTAACTCCAGTATTTCTCAAGCGCACTCTTTGCCAACTCAGTTATATCTTTTCCATTCTCGAATTCTTCTGACATCCGAAGCCGAACGTCACTTGGTATTTTTAGATATGAAGACTTTATCGAGTAATCAATATCTATTCCAGGTAACATACACATAGAAATGACACTATCATCCTTTCGCACCAATCTCACTCCTTTTACTCCTTCAGACGCTCTTCCTTTAAAAACGCGTAAATTCGCTACAGGAAAACAAACAGATTTCCCCATTTTTGTAGATAACATAACGTACTGATTTGCAGTACATAACGAAACACCTATTAAATAATCATCTTTATCCAATTTAATCGCTATCTTGCCACCACTAGGAATATTTTTAAAGTCCAATAAACTATTTCTTTTTATACTACCACGTGATGTGCAAAAACATACGTACATTTCTTGAGTACCATGTAAGAACACTTCTCTATCTACTGATATGACATTAGTGATCTTCTCATCAGTACGTAATGGTATAAAATTGACTATAGCTCTTCCTGTACTCTGAAGCGTCGTTGCTGGTACTTTATACACCTTTAACATGTATACGTTCCCCGCATTAGAGAAAAACAACAAATTATGATGCGTAGTAGTAACTAAAATTTCTGCTAATGAATCATCTTCATATGTACTCACTCCAGATTTTCCCTTTCCACCTCTCCGTTGATCTTTATAGTGCTGAAGTGAAGTACGCTTCATATATCCGCTTTTTGTCAGCAGTATCACTACATCTTCTTTAGAGAAAAAATCATCCTCGCTCATATTGCTACGCATTTGAGTGACTTCTGTTTTTCTCGAATCGTTTAAATCATCTCTCACTACGAGTATTTCATTTTTTATTTCTTCCATCAGAACAGTACGAGAATTCAGTATCTCAAGGTGAAATTTAATTTCACTAAGCAGCGCTTCAAATTCTTCTGCTACCTTTTGTTTTTCTAGCCCTGTCAATCTTTGTAATCTCATATCTAAGATAGCTTTACACTGCTGCTGACTCAAAGTATAAACTCCGTCTTCATAGCTTTGTATATTCAACACTTTTGTAAGTGCAGCTAAATCACCTAGATAATTGAATGACCACTTTTCAGTCAATAGTCTTTCTCTTGCAATAGCTACATCTCTAGAGCCTCTTATAATCTCTATTACGCGAGATATGTTATCGATGCACATTAATAATCCAAATATCACATGTGCTTGAGAGGAGGCTTTATTTAAGAGAAATCTACTTCTTCTAGTTATAACTTCTTGCCTAAATTCTACGAATATTTTTACAACATCCAAAACATTCAAAACAGTAGGTCTGCCATTATAGAGAGCTAGCATATTAATTGCGAAGTAAGTCTCTAGCACTGTATGCTTATACAAATGATTAAGAACTACCTCTGCTGCAGCTTCTCTGCGCAACTCTACTACTACTCTTATACCTAATTTATTTGATTCATCTCTGATCTCTGCGATACCATCTATAACTTTATCACGCGCAAGCGCTTCCATGGATTTCACAAACTCCGCTTTATTAGTTTGATACGGAATCTCAGTAATAACTATCGACGCTCTATTATTGTTTTCTTCTATATGAGTCTTTCCTCTTATCGTAATACTACCTCTACCGGTAAGCATTGCATTATAGCATTTGTCATAATCTATAATTTTACACCCTGTAGGAAAATCTGGCGCAGGTATATACTTTGATACTACCTCTTGTATCGTAATATCCGGATTTTCTATATATGCAAGGCACGCATTAAGCACTTCTACCACGTTATGCGGCGGTATATTTGTAGCCATACCAACTGCAATACCACTTGCGCCATTCACAAGAAGATTAGGAAAACGCGCAGGCAACACTGTAGGCTCTCTTTCTGAATTATCGTAGTTATCCTTAAAAGCGACAGTATCTTTATCAATATCAGCTAGCAGATATAAGTTGGAAATTTTTTGCAATCTTCCTTCGGTATATCTCATCTGTGCTGGACTATCTCCATCTATAGAGCCAAAATTACCTTGACCATCTATGAGAGTCTTATACAAAGAAAAAGGCTGTGCCATTCTAACGTAAGCATCGTATATCGCGGTATCACCATGTGGATGATATTTACCTAATACCTCACCTACTATTCTTGCAGATTTTCTATACGGGCGATTCCAATTGTTATTTTGCTCTCCCATAGAATACAGTATCCTTCTGTGAACAGGTTTCAGTCCATCCCTTGCATCTGGAAGAGAACGACTCACTATCACACTCATTGCGTAATTCAAGTACGCTTCCCGCATCTCCAAATCTATGGATACATTGACGCTGCTATGTTCTGTTTTCTCTACATTGCCTTTCATTGCTGAATCTTATTACTCTATTAAGGCAGATACCTTCGGTAGAATAGTAGCTTTATCACAAAAAGTCTACTGTAAATTTACGGCAATATACGGCATAATTTGAGGAAAGAGACGTAAAATAACGTCAATTTCATCTTGACATACAAAGCTATAAGAATGTAGCGTATAAAGTAATTGTAAGCATTCCGCATGGTTAATCGCTATGGAATGAGTTTTTATACGTTAATATAGTTTGCTGAACGCCGTGAAGAGTGTAAAAAGAATGAAGAAGATAGAAAGAGTTGAGACTCTTTCCTCTGCTTTAGCACAAAATTCTATGCTTATAATTCTCAAGAATAAAGGGATTTCCGTACCAAAAATGAAGGATTTTCGCAGATCTCTCACTAAAGTGTCCGCAGATTGCATATTTCTCAAAAACAGTTTAGCAAAGATAGCATTAGGAGATGGAAAATACTCAGAATGCGTAAACTTTCTTTCTGGCACTACAATAGGTATATTCGCAAATCAGAATAATATTGATGCAGTAAAATTCGTGGTGGATTTTGCTAGTAACGAAAATGTACTCTCTGTCGTAGGTGGATGCTTAGGCACTACAACATACTCCGCTGAAGAAGTTCTTGCACTCTCGAAATTGCCTGATATCAACGGTATGAGAGCAAAATTACTTAGCGTAATGCTTGCGCCACACTCCAAATTTGTACGAGTATTGTCCGCACCTCTCGGAAATTTCGTACGAGTATTACAAAGAAAATCAGAGAAGTAGCAATTCTTCTAAAGCAGACTACTTTATAAGCGCCTCTGCGCACTTTCTCATCTTCCCTGCGCCCATGCAGATTACCATCTTCTTACCTTTCTCCTGTTCTAGAATTACGTCTTTTAGCAACTCGTTTTTCTTCAGAACTATTATAAAATCCTCTCCTCTTCTTTCATTTACCACTTTAGCTACATGTGCATTGCTGGAAGTAACTGGATAATCCTTCGCGTTCTCCCAACATTCATATATCTCCATTAATATCACTTTATCTGCTTTCATAGCTGATAATACATCAAGGTATTGTTCAAAATTAGCAGTAAGTCTCGAATATTTATGCAACTCAATCACAATAATTATACTGCAATCTTGCCTGCATGTACGACAGTACTCTATAAAACTGTTTGCCGTACACTCTATTTCTTTATAGTGATGCGCATAATCGCTAAAAACGTAGATCTCATTATCATAGCGATCGAAAAGCTTTCCAAGCGCATCCATCCGCGATTCAACTCCTCGAAAATCTTGAAAACAATCACGTATTACATCATATGCGATATCGATTGAACCAACAGTTTTAATTTGATACATCATCAATCCACAAACAGCACATAAAAAATTCTTCACATTATGCTTACCTAATAGCGAGAGTTTTACGCCTTTTATTTCTATATCTGATTTCAAAGAATGATGTAGCGTTTTCTTTATATATATATCGAATACGGTATACTCTCCTACTACTAAGTTACTCGCATAGACATGGTTTCTACTTTCGTCTAAGCCATATAATATAATATTCTTGCTGTTGTTAATGACACGATTACTACATGTATTTTCATCAATATCCCCGCATACCACTGCACATATATCATCTTTTCCATTATTTAGAAAATCGCAATAAGCTTTCTCAAACGCCTCTATGCTTTTAAAAAATTCCATATGCTCCGGTACAATCGTAGTGCACATCGCTATATTTCTTGAGATTGCGGTAAATGTACCATCCGATTCGTCAGCTTCTACAACTACTGGATACCGTACTGATGGATATTCACCAATAATGCAATTAGTACCATAAGCTTTCATTATTCCACCGCTTATGACAGTACAAGGTATATTGTGCTTCAAAAACAATTCTCCAGTTATGGAAGTAGTGGTAGTTTTACCACTTGTACCACTAATTGCAATATTGAATGTATCACGCAAAAGCCATGAAAGCGCTTCTGCTCTTTTGATCACTGGTATATTATTTCTGATCGCTTCAAGCAATTCTGGATTATCATCTTTTATAATGCTCGATACTATCACACATGTAGGTACTTTTTTCCAACGATACAAATTTGCCTCTTCGTGACCGTTACACATACTAACATGCTGTATTTTACCGGTAGGAAACTTCGATATGTCTAAATCAGATCCCTGTACATCGTAACCAAGCCGTACGCACAATTGTGCTATCGCACTCATACCGATGCCTGCAATTCCAATTATATGTATTGTTGCTGGTAAAGATGGTAACGATCTCATTCTATTTCATAATTATTAGTGATTTTAATGTATATATTTGTTAGTTATAGTGCGTAAGAAAGAAAAGCAATTCATATGCACACTGGCACAGCAAAAATCGTGCTCACAGGAGATCGTCCTACTGGAAAACTGCACCTTGGACATTACGTCGGCTCTTTAAAACAAAGAATTGAGTTACAGAAAAAATACACGCAATACGTAATGATAGCTGATGTACAAGCACTAACTGATAACTTTCATCATTCCAATCTAGTTACTCAGAATGTGTATGAAGTGCTTCGTGATTACATTGCAGTCGGTATCGATCCGAGTAAGACAACAATCTTTCTGCAATCTCAGATACCGTCGTTAACAGAATTAACAATTTATTACTTAAACTTAGTTACAATTTCCCGCTTACAAAGAAATCCTACACTTAAGGCAGAGATACAGCAGAAAAAGTATGAAAATAATCTCTTAGCAGGATTTTGTATATATCCTGTTAGTCAAGCAGCTGATATTACGGCCTTTGATGGAGAATTGATACCAATAGGAGAAGATCAACTACCAATGATAGAGCAAACTAATGAAATAGTAAGAAAATTCAATTCTATCTATGGAGATACTCTAAAAGAAGCTATACCAATGCTAGGTACAACTAAAAGGCTAAGCGGTATAGACGGTAAGGCGAAAGCAAGTAAATCTCTCAATAATGCAATATATCTCTCTGATTCAGCTGATACTATTAAACAAAAAGTACTAGCAATGTTTACAGATCCAAATCATCTAAAAGTCAGCGATCCTGGTAACATAGAAGGAAATATTGTTTTCGAATATCTTGACGCATTTCATGAAAATAAAGACGAAGTTATCGCGCTAAAAGAGCATTATACAAGAGGTGGCTTAGGTGATATAGCACTGAAAAATATATTAAACGATACATTACAAGAATTGATAGCACCATATAGAGAACGCAGAAGTAATATTTCTCATATAGAAATGCAAAATATACTGTATGACGGTTGTAAAAAAGCAAATAAGAAAGCGGAGATGACTTTATATAAAGTGAAAAAAGCCATTGGACTACATTATTTTGACGAGAAGTTTTTTGAAAATTAGCTGCGCAGCATTGTTAATTTTTCCGCACTTCATGAATAATTATATTGTCTTTGTGAAGAAAATGAATGCAGTACTACTCTTCATATTTTCACCATTCTAAGCAAAAATACGATCTCAAGTATATCTAATTGGATTCGCATCTACCTTGTCGTTATCTTTCAATAACAGTCATAAACGTGCAATCTCATTTTATAAATCTTTTTCTTCTAGTATTCTTTTGCGTATTTCTCTCAACTGCTAGCTCATTATCCGATACATTCTGTGTAACTACACTACCTGCTCCTATCATAGCTCTATCTCCAACTGTAATAGGTGCAACAAGCGATACATTCGCTCCTATAAACGCATTATTTTTTATCGTCGTCTTATGTTTGTCATAGCCATCATAATTACAAAATACTGCTCCCGCGCCAATATTACATTTATGACCTATGATAGCATCTCCAACATATCCAAAATGACCAATTTTGGTATCTTCACCAACAATTGAGTTCTTGAGTTCAAGAAAATTGCCAGCTTTTGTACCGCGCCTTAAAATTGTCTCACCTCTAATTCTGCAAAAAGGACCAACAACAACATCTGATTCAATTATAACTCCTTCCAAATAACAGTACGGTAGTATTACTACATCCGAATGTATCAAAACATTCTTTCCTATAATTGAATATGGATGTATTACAGTCTTATCACAAATATTGTGATAATAGTGAAAGAAATTTGTACGAGGCGCTATTAAATGGACTCCACTCATCATCAGCTCTTCACGTATTCTATCCTGTATTTCTTCCTCAGCACGTGCAAGATCATACAAGTTATTCGTATTAATACATTCATTTTGGTCACATATTTCGCACTCGCTTATCATATTCATTCCGAAAAAAACGCTTACTACCTCTGTTAGCAAAATCTCATATTCCTTCCTTATCGATTGTATATACGTTAAAGCTTCTTGCAATATATGAAGAGGCGCCATCATCGTACCAGCATTACATAGTACCTTTTTCACTGGTAGGCGTTCCATTCCGTCACTGCCGAACTCCACTATTCCTACTATACGAGAAGTGTTCTCATATTCGGTTTTCATAACACCATACCCTATCGGATTACTCGTTGCAAAAGCCATATGAAGCGATGCAAAATTATGCTTTAATGATCGTTTTCTTCTGTAATTTTGTATAAATTCATAAAGTGTATCTTCCTTTATAAGCGGCATATCGCCATATAATACCAAAACGTCATCATATTCTGATGCATCGCTCAACGCTGCTAATGTAGCACCTCCTGTACCCGCCATCTTTTGTTCTATTTTACGTATTTGCAATGTTGGGAAATCGTCTAACACTGCATCAATCTCCGATTCATCGATAGTAGTATGGTGTAGCACTAACGATATATCCATATGCACTTGATGAGAAATAAGTCGTATCTGAACATCTTGTACAGTACGTAGTATATGATGTAATATCGGTACTCCCGCTAGCTCTAGCATGAATTTCGGTTTTTTAGAACGCATTCTCGTGCTTCTTCCACCGCACAACAACGCAACAAGAATTTTCATCACAGACACTAAAACATCACAAGAAACATTAATAGCATAATCCTGCAAATTTTAAACTCAACAAACTTACATGACTTCCTGCGAATAAATACTTGCGATAATAAAAATCCATATACATAAAATTATCACTCAAGAAAATGTACGAAATAAACAACTCTCTACAAAATTCAAATCATATATTCAAGCAACAGTACAAATTACAAAGTATATGGAAAGCGGTAGTACTACAAGCACTTACCGACGCCTGTACACAATCTAAAAAAAAACTTTCGCACGCATCAAGAGAGAAGCTCTAAAATGGTTAAAAATACAAAATAATAGTTTTACTCATATATGTGAGTTCTCTGGTATGAATTTAAAATATTTAGAAAGGCAGATTGAAGTTGCGTTACAAAATAATTGCAAGTGGCGAAATGACTATAAGATTGGTAAGTTACTATAGTAAAGTTGTGATGTAAGATTTTCAGATGACGGAAGATAAAAAGATTAGCCGCGTAAATGTTATAGGTGGAGGTATGTGGGGACTAGCATTAGCCACAAGTATGCAACGTAATAATGTTGACGTACAACTTTTTTGTCACTCGATACAAAATACGAATACGAGAATACATAAGCATTGTAGCGATACTAACTTTTCACTATTTCACTTAAACGAATTGAATGGCAAAACTGTAGGTACTTTGAGTTTTATCGCTCTACCTGCGCAAGTTACTAGAGAATTCATTTCAAAATACAAAGAAGAATGCAGTAAAAGTGTTGGTATTATAATATGTTCTAAAGGAATAGAGATGAGTACTGGACTGTTTTTGAGTGAAGTTATATCAGAAGAAATATACTCTACAATGCCTTTTGGAGTACTTGCAGGGCCAAATTTCAGCATAGATGTATTACGTGGAGTACATACCGGCGCTACAATAAGTAGCACTGATTCAAATCTTAGAAGTAACGTAATAAAAACTCTTTCTTCCAACTTATTCATATTAGAGGAAAATAACGATCCAATTGGCAGTCAGTTATGTAGCGTTTTAAAAAACATATACGCCATTGGTGCAGGCTTTACGCACTTTGAGTATATCAAAAGCAAATATGGTGAGGAAAATATCGCACAAGCTGACAATGCAATACGATATAACTTGATAGATTATTCAAATTCACTTGCGGCATTCTTAACTAATAGCTTTCGAGAATTTACAGAGATTTTTAAAATTTTATGTAGCAACGAAGATACAAATACACTTCTCAGTTACTGCGGTATCGGAGATTTTCTATTAAGTTGCTCTAGCAGTAAGTCGAGAAATTTTCAGCTCGGATATCGTACTGGAATGTCTAAATCAAATGCAAATAATCACTACGAGGGTGAAACATATTTAGCAGAAGGTTACTTCAGTATACAAGGGCTGCTAAATAGAATGTTGAAACACAACATTGACTACAAGAAGTATAAAATACTTAGCGAGATCGTAGAATTAACGAAAGAAAAAACAGTCACCTCTTAAGAAATGGTGGGATCTGTAGGGATCGAACCTACGACAACACCGTTATGAGCGGTGCGTTCTAACCACTGAACTAAGATCCCAGCCTCGCAGCACACGAGACTACACCACACTTATAAGATATCAGTACGAAAAATGCAATATTTAACAAGAATACTGGTAAAATATTCTCAGATACATATTACTTTTTTAGAGACGAGTAATAAATTTCTTATCAGTGAAAGTAGTAAACATAAAAGTAGCGGTATATGCTATCAAACCCGCTACCACCACATCACTTAAAAAGTGCTTTCCTAGCATTATCCTGGTGATACCACAAGCAGTACCTATTATAAAAGAAGCTATTATTACTCTATTTCTTAATTTTCTAATATTGTAGTAAAAAGCACTTATAAGCGAAAAAGCATACCCTGTCATTGCATGCGTAGAAACAAATGAGCACTTTTTAAGGCATTCTCCTTTAATCTGAAAAGCTTTTATAAAATGCATTTTACCACCAAATTGCAAAATGTTTTCCGGTCTTGGACGATGAAATACCGCTTTCATCCCTATATGAGAAACAAACAAACAGCAAAAAACATATACTGCCGCACATGAAAGAACTAATTTTAACGCTTTTTTATAATGATCGCTTTTTGATATTAGAAAGGACAAAGAGAGTAAGCCAAACGTCAACATAGGAAATATGAATAGAAATTCACTTATGCCATTTAATAGATCATTTGTATGGAAGCTATTAAACGAATAGAAGAGAGTGCTTACATAGATATCCAAAGAAGGAAATATAGTAAAAACAAGTGCGCAACTACTCCAAAAAAAAGCAAGGAGGAAAAATTCTTTCATCTTAAAAACTATATACGTTCAGAGATATGTATCGCTAATTTAGTCAAGTACATTATAAACTCCTTATGAATCTTCGTCACTCTATTTACTGTGCACTTTATATTCGCGGAATCACGATGCATTTCTTCATCTTCTAAAAATTTTGATATTTTCTCTTGTAGATCTTTTAATAAAATCAAGCTTTCTTGTAGAGAAGTGATATAACGCAATGCATCTATCTTCTCAGCGCCTAAAAGAGTAAGACTTCTTTTTTCTTCTCTTTGAATTAAGGCCATTTCATCAGCAATCACGATTTCAATTCGAGACAGCTGATCTTTATAATGCTGAGATACTACTGTTTCTACTCCATCAGTACAAGACATTGTGCCTTGATGTTGCATCAAAAACGTACTGAACGCACCAATACTCCAACTACACATCATCCATATTGAATTGATGAGACTCGGTCTAGAATGAGAGGAAATTTTGGAAATAAAATACTCCATATGCTCCTTTTCATTTGCAAGCATCATCTCTATCTCATCTATCTCACACATGTGAAACGCTTTATACACACGCAAATGACCACTATACATATGTACTGCTCCTAACTCTCCGGCATGATTTACTCGAATAAATGTATCAATAATTTCTTTCACAGAAAAAGCATTTTTCGTAATCTTATCCATGTCTTATCACTCTTTTTATCCCTTCCATACCTCTTTTGAGAGTATCCATTCCTTGTCCAAAACTGATACGCACATAATTTCTAAATCTTACATTTGCAAGTATTTGATCGCTTTGATCGTCAAAATACATTCCTGGCACTACTATGACGCATTCTCGCAGACAGGATTTAGCAAATCTTACGCCATCTTGCAATGATTCAGGAAGATTTGAAAGATTAGCCCAAACATAAAAAGCGCCTTGCGGTATCACATCTACAGTGATGCCATGCTCAACTAATTCTCCAATAACATAATCGCGTTTTGCTCTAAAATGCTTTTGCATTTCTCTTACTTCAAGAGAAACGATCTTCTCATCCAAGAGATGCAGAGCATTTTTTTGAACGACATTCGACGCTCCTCCATCCATAAACGCACCGCAATTCGTAGCGATTTTTATTATCGCTTTAGAAGCGATAATCCATGCTAAGCGGAAGCCTGGATATCTCCAGTTCTTTGTTAAGCCATCTACGATAATTACATTACTACTATCTATCTCTCTTACATACCTTGCTGCAGAAAAGGTATATGGAATATCTACTTCTGGACGATCATATATATAGTGAGAATACACCTCATCTATTAACAATAAAAATTGCTCTTCTTCTGCAAGCTTAATAAGCTCGATCATCTGCTGCTCACTCGTCAACTTACCTATAGGATTTGAAGGATTACTCATCACGACAACACTTATTTTATGCAGCTTCACAGTAGCTCTCAGTTTTTCAATAGAAATCGAATATCCATCCTCTTTATTCAGTACAATAGGTATTGCATTATGTCCGTTGAAAAGTCCTATTATACTCTGATATGGAGTATAATCAGGTACGAAGTATCCGATATTCGTCGGCTGAAGACATGCGATAATTCTTGTTACAGCTAATCTTCCACCTGATACTAATGCAATATTGTCACAATCATATTGCGATGACATGGTAGATCTATATCTCTGATTATATAGCTTCGCAATTGAACTACGTGTATCACTCCTACCAGCTACTGCAGCATATTCTGATGTAGAGTCGTCACTTTCTAAAAAAGCAAATCTTTTCATCTCCGATAATACGCCCGTCTCCGGAGAACCTTGACCTAAATTAGCCCACTCTATATTTCCATTGTAATAGCCATACTGCGCAGCTTCATTCATAACATGTATAATGCCAGTATCGGAAAAGCTTTTCATCATTGTCGTATCGTAATAAAATAAAATCTCACTTTCTAATTGAATCAATCTAATAAGGCGCTTAACTACTGCCGTACCAAATTATCTTACAAGTGTAGCTCATGTTCTTTTAATAACCATATAACACTTTTATTACCAAGATCTTTAGTAAATTTCCACGTTATAATCTTCGACGTAGTGCCTTTATATCCGTTTATGATAACTTCATTACTATTCATTGTATAATCTATTTCCTCTGATTGAATCTCAACTGCAATAGTTGCGCGATTATCTTCAGAAATAACAGCATCTACTATATCAATGTCTCTAACAGAAATGACATTCCTCACAACTCTATAACCTTTTTCCTTACTTTTCGACATCGCATTTTTCAACTTCTCGTAACCGTCATGCTCAATCAAAGTATCTAATCCATCTATATTGCTGGAAGTAATACTACTTTGCACTATGCAGTACATTTTCTCTACACTACGAAGAAAATTCTCTACGCTAAAATTGTGCTCCACTTTTCTGATATCATTGATAACACTTCTCAAAGATGGCGATACGCGCGCTTCTTCCACAGACATGTCGCTCTCTGCTTTTGCAATATTTCCTCCTTCCAGCACATTTGACACTTTTTGAACTGCTGCTTTCATCTCACGAGAGTCTTCATATTGCTTCTTTCGTAGCACACGTTCCATCACATTATCTTTATCCACTTCTCCTAGCATGCTTAGTAACTTTCTCACAATAAGGAAAGCAACAAAAGCAAGAAAAACAAGCTCTACTATCTTATGCATCTTGATAATCGAAAGGCTTACCGCTGATTGTATACTGAAAAATATAAAAAGAAAGCATATATCAATTAAGGTATACTCCAAGATTCTCCTATTTCTAAATTCCTTAATCTATTTGGCGGTATATTATTATACTCTATAGCTTGATCTAAAATCTCTTTAGCGCACGAATAACACTCATTTGACATCTTAAATGTCATATGATGCATACTACATCCATACTCAGCACTTAAATCCAAGAAAGCTTGCACCGCTTCAGATGGAGACATATGCACAGGATGATTCGTCATTTGAGGGAGAGATGCACCAATTGGAAGTAACGCAAGCCTAAACGATGTATATTTTTCCGACATCCTTATAAAATGACTGCCATATGCTGTATCTCCTGCGAAATAAATATTGCCTATAGATGACTTAATGACAAAAGCGCCCCATAAAGCGACATTTGCATCTATTATATACCTACTTGACCAATGTAATGCTTCTTCTGCAACAATACTTAAATCACGTTTAATAAGTAATTCTTCTCCTAATTCACAAATTTCTACTTTTATCTTATCGTTACGTCTATGAATTACTGCATCATTTCCTGGTAATGAAATAATTCTCGGATGATCTCTATTCCACAAAAGTTCTATAGTATCCAAATCCATATGATCGTAGTGATTATGCGATATCAGTACTACATCAATACGCGGTAAATTACTAAATTGCACACCAGGCTTATGCACTCTCTTTGGCCCGCAACATTTCCACGGAGTAGCTCTATCACTCCATATTGGATCGGTAAGTATGTTAACGCCCATCAATTGTATCAGAAACGTAGAATGCCCTACCCAAAATACTTTTAATTCTTTTCCATTTACACTACTTTCAGGTACAAGATCAAATTTATTTTGCACGGAATCCGGCCATTGTGTCGATTTTGCAGATAAGTTTTTAATAAGATACTTCATCATATTAAAGTTGGCGTATGCTTCACTTTTGTATCTTATAAGCTGAGTATCGTACATCTTGAATATCACATATAAAACAAAAAGCACTATCATCACAACTTTTGCAAATTTCTTCATAGATATTAACGTAAATGGTAATTATTAATGCTTTTAATCAGTCAAGTAGTCCGTAAAAAAACTTTACTCATGTAATCAGAGAAACATATGCTACTTTAAAGAAAAATTGAATACTTTTCAAAGATACTACGAGAATTTTATTAACTTTTGCAGCTTACAAACAAAAGTCAACTTTCAGTAGTGATACCACAAAACAGTGAAAATGCTGAAAGTGGATGAGAGTGACACTATTTTATGGTAGAATTCCGTATACTTTTTAGTAGCAGATTTATGAGTAAATACATCTTTGTAACAGGTGGCGTGATATCTTCCATCGGAAAAGGAATTGCAGCAGCTTCGATTGCAGCTATCTTAGAATCACGTGGCATGAGTATCAAAATTCTGAAATTGGATCCATATATCAACGTTGATTCTGGTACCATGAGTCCTTCTCAACATGGAGAGGTCTTCGTAACAGAAGATGGTGCTGAAACAGATCTCGACTTAGGGCATTACGAACGTTTTCTTCATGTGAAAATGAAAAAAGGTAATAATTTCACCGCTGGACAGATCTATGAAGCTGTAATTGCAAAGGAGCGTAATGGCGAATACTTAGGTGATACAGTACAAGTCATTCCACATATTACTGATGAAATTAAACGTAGAATTGATGAAGAGGCAAAAAATGCAGATATTACAATTGTGGAAATTGGCGGTACGGTAGGTGATATTGAATCCTTACCATTTCTCGAAGCTATTCGCCAAATGCGATTTACTTACGGCTGTAAGAACACCTTATTTATTCATCTATCATATATCCCATTTATTTCTACATCTCACGAAATAAAAACAAAACCAACTCAACACTCTGTAAAAGAATTACAAAAACTTGGCATTCAACCTGATATTTTGCTATGCCGCATGGAGCGTGACTTGCCGAGAGAAGAAAAACAGAAACTCTCTCTCTTTTGCAATATAGAAGAAAACTCTATCATCGGATGCTATGATGTCGACTGCATCTATAAGATACCGACTATACTACATAATCAAGGTATCGACACTATCATTTGCGAAAAATTGAATCTCGATTTACCTACAGCTGATTTATCTCCGTGGTACGACATAATACAGAAAATGGAAGCATCAACTGACAGCATTGATATTGCTGTAATTGGTAAATATGTAACATTGACAGAATCTTACAAATCACTATCAGAAGCATTTAAGCATATTGAGATTCATACAGGAATTCATGTAAACGCTATACATATAAATTCTGAAGATATTGAGCGCGACGGAGTGGCGCAACTTGCCGAAATGGATGCAATCCTTATCCCTGGTGGTTTCGGCAAACGTGGTATGGATGGAAAAATCGCAGCTATACGTTTCGCGCGAGAAAATAATATTCCATATCTCGGTATTTGCCTTGGCATGCAAATAGCACTTATCGAATATGCAAGAAATATCGCTAACATGAGCGACGCCAATTCGACAGAATTTGATCTAAGTACTAAATTTCCTGTTGTTGCCTTAATTAATCAATGGATTAATCATAGTGGTAATGTAGAAGTGCGTGATAATAGCTCCTGTTTTGGCGGCACAATGCGACTAGGAAACTACCAGTGTAATCTTTTACCAAATTCTCTTGCTTCTGCAATTTATGGCAATGATGTCATTTACGAACGGCATCGGCATCGCTATGAGATCAATAATGACTATATACCACGCCTCGAAGCAGCTGGACTAGTTATAAGTGGCTATTCAGCAGGTACTAAAAAACTCGTAGAAACGATAGAACTACCACATCATCGTTGGTTTTTTGCTTGTCAATTTCATCCAGAATTCACATCAACGCCACGCAATGGACATCCTCTATTTAATTCGTATGCAAAAGCTGCATTAAGCTATAAGAAAGATAGAATACCATTATGATGATTTGCTACTTTGTTTCTGCAAAGCATTCATTATCACGCTTACTATTATTCCTGCAGCAGGAATCCACATCAGAACATTTCTGCATGAGGTAATATCATACATTTCATGCGTAGTTGCAGATGGTTCTAAAATAAAGAATGATACTGTTATCAGAGTGTGAAAAAACATACCCGCCATAGTACCTACGCAGTTCAAAAATGCAGCAACTACTGCTAAATCATACTTACCGGCAGTCTGATTGCCTATAGAGTATATTAACACTTGTGAACAGCTTAAGACACCAATGAAAAAAAGACATGTATTGATTATCATCGGATGATACTGCATACCAGAACACGCATATAGTATTAGTAAACTGATAAAGGTACTCGATAAGCCAATTACTCTATAATATCCAAATTTCATTCCTAAGAATGCAGCTATAGGTCCTCCAACTATCATACCTATAAACACATACGATATAATACCTGCTGCTGCACTTTCAGAAAGAAAATACATTTTTCTAAAATATAATGCACCCCATACATTTGCAAACGCTTCATAGCTTCCCGACATCAGCAAATTGCTTATTCCAAGCGAAAGAAATATCGGATTTTTTAGAATCATCCACAGTCCACGCAATGATAATACACTTTTCTCTTCATTACTCTTATCGGTACGTAGAAATAAGAACACTAATATTGAGTTAATCACACAGAATGCAATCATCGACATTACGACTGAATATAACCCTAACTCATTTATCATTCGTCCAATAGGCTCACCTGCATATACAGCACCGCAAAATCCAATGCTGAACGCAAGCGAAAGCATTATTGAATAAGCTTTTTTAGAGTACAGTTGAGACGTAACAATAGCAGTCGATAAGAATGCAACACCAGAAGTTAATCCTAAAACGAATCTACCAAGTAACATCATCCAAAAATTCACAGGTAGCAAAAACGGTATTATGGAAATACCAGAAAGTAGAATACATATGGATAATAACTTTCTGATCTCATACTTTCTTACAAGGATTGCGAACGGTATTTGCAGAATAGGCACACCATATGTCCATGCCGAAACAATTAAATTAAACTGATTCGCACTAAGTCCAGCGTTCATCATCTTTTCCGTAATAAGCATCGGCAAGAGTTTAGGAACGAACTGGTATGCGAAAAACGCAAGAGGCAATAGAAAAACGAAAAGCGATGCTATGCAATTTCTTATGTTGTGCATGGATAGAGATGTGGAAATTACTATATTTTTTTAGAAAGAATGCAAATTCTGCCACAACATACACGAATGCTGGCAAGATATAACATCATATACATCAGATCACTGCAGATCTCCCACATTCTACTATAGTCTTTTTAGAATTAGGACGCAATTTGTTCCACCGAAACCGAAAGAATTCGACATAACGTATGATACATCAGCCTCTAGCGGCTCATTTAATATAATATTCATATCTTTTGCTTCTTCCATCAAATTCGACACACCTATTGTAGGAGGTAATACTTTATGTTTTAGCGCCATTATACAGAATGCGGCTTCAACTGCACCAGCTGCACCAAGAAGATGACCTGTATAAGACTTTGTCGCTGATATTGGAGTATGTTGATAATTTTTTCCTAAGAATTTTTTTATACTTTCTATTTCAATCAAATCGCCTGCAGGAGTAGATGTCGCATGCGCATTGATATACCCTATGTCAGAATGATTGATTTCAGCATTTTTCAGCGCTTTCTCCATTGCTGATATGATACCTTTACCATCTGCTTCCGGCATCGTAATATGGTACGCATCACTCGTACTACCATAACCTGCAACTTCACAGTAAATTTTTGCATCACGTTTTTTTGCACTTTCATACTCTTCTAATACAAAGATCCCTGCGCCTTCCCCCATTACAAAACCATCTCTCCCTACATCGAAAGGTCTTGAAGCATCTTGAGGAGAAGGATTTTTTGATAATGCTCTTGCTGCTTGAAAGCCAGCTAATCCAAATCTGCATATAGCGGCTTCAGAACCTCCGCATAAAGCAACATCTAACTCTCCAGTAGAAATAATCCTTGCCGCTTCTCCTATAGCATGCGCGCCAGTAGCACATGCACTAACAATACCATGTGACATCCCTTTGAATCCATATTTTATAGATAGATGGCCATTAGCTAAATTGATAAGAGTAGAAGGTATAAAGAAAGGGCTAATTCTTCTCGGTCCTGCAGATTCTAATATCTTCATGTTTTTTTCAATCGCAAGAAGTCCGCCAATACCAGAACCTACTATCACACCAGCTTTCATCGCTTTTTCCTCCGAATCGCATAAATAACCTGAATCTCTTATTGCTTCCTCTGCAGCATGTATAGCGAGTTGTATAAATCTATCCATGGAAGAAATTTTCTGAGGCTCTATGTACTTCTCTGGTATGAAGCACATTTCTTCATCACTACAGTCATTTGTCTTATTATCCGAAATATATCCTGCAACCTTAGATACAAGATCCGATGTATCAAAAAGCGATTCCGGTATCACTCTTATACCAGATCGTCCTTTTATCAAAGAATCCCAACTTTTGTTTATCGTAGTACCAAGTGGAGTAATAGCACCAACACCTGTGATAACTACTCTTCTTTTCATGCTGTTATAAGAATGGATATCGCGTAGCGATTATCGCAAATTTTCCGATTTTATCAACATTCTATTTATAAAATTTGAAGCATTTTATACAATTCATGAAAAGTACGTATTATTATGATCAGTCATATATCGGGATATCCTGAAGTTGTAATAAAGTATCAAAAATTATTTCATCGTATGATGCAGGAAATGCAAAAAGCACTTCATTCATACGGATTTGAGAATTTAGATACATCGCCAGTGGAAAAACTTGAAACGCTACTATCTAAAAGTGGTGATAATGAGATATATGGAATACAAAGAGCAAATGATAGAGGTAATAACTTTTCTCCGGAACTTGGACTAAGATTCGACTTAACTTTCTCTTTTGCACGATATATTGCACAATACAGTCATGATATTGCTTTTCCTTATAAAAGATATCAAACAGGATACGTATGGCGTGGTGATAGACCGCAAAATGGACGCTACAGACAATTTTACCAGTTTGATATTGACATAATAAACAAGGGAGATGAATTATTTTGGTCTGAGATTGAAGTAATATGTTTGATATCGAAGTGCTTACATATTCTTGGTTTGGAGAAATTCACAATACTAGTCAATCACAAGGATATCTTAAGCGGTATCTTTGAAAGTATAGGTATTTCTCAGGAAAAATTTACTGACATCGCAAGGTTATTGGATAAATCGGACAAAATTAAAATTGAAACTCTAGCACTACTACTAGAAGAAAATGGCTGTAATAGAACTCAAATTGATAAAATATGCGAATTGGTCACTATCGATTTTTGTAAAGAATCAATGGAAGTACAAACAAAGATACTAGAACAATTTACGTCATCGGAGAGATTTTATGAAAGCTTAGAATATATGAGAAAATTGATAACTACGGTAAAGAATCTGAACGAATCTCAAGATAACATAGTACTCGTACCACGACTAGCGCGCGGCTTAAGCTATTATACTGGATTCGTTTGCGAAGTAATTACAGATGATGATCCAAAATTAGGCAGCATATGTGGAGGCGGTACATATTCTAATCTTATTAGCAACTTAGGAGCAAAGCAGCAATATGCAGGAGTAGGAGTTTCAATAGGATTATACAGGTTGTTCAAATTAATTACGGATGCTTATACGGAAAAATATGAAAACACGATCATGATTGCCACTCAAGATCATTCGATGATGATCGTCTATATGAAATTTGCCAATCAGTTGAGAGCTTCATCGCTAGATGTATTCGTGTACACCGAGTTGCAAAATCTTTCTAATCAATTAAAATACGCATCTAAAAGAAAATTTAAATTTGTGGTTATATTTGACAAAAAAGAATATCAGGACGGGATAGCGATATTGAGGAATATGGAAGAAGGAACGCAGTTAACAGTAAAATTGAACGAGTTGCATCAACTCATACTACGAATGATAAAGAATGTGTAGATCTTTTATCTAACGCAACACTCTTAATACTTGGATAAAGCACAGCTAGATGAATAACGAAACGAATTACTGATATCATCTAGAAATATGAAATGCGTCATCACGTGGCGGAAGGAAAGGGATTCGAACCCTTGTTACCTTTTGAGTAAACACGCTTTCCAAGCGTGCGCCTTCAGCCGCTCGGCCACCCTTCCACGTGCACATGATTATCGATTTCATATCATATGTAAATGCCATTTTCGTAATATTTTATTCTACGCTGCACTTGATCGGATAAAATTTCTCTTCTACGAAATCACTTTCTACTTACTTTTTGAGTTATCTTTCACTAGCGCACTTATATATCCATCTGACACTTCTATTTCAATCATTGAATTGACTGATACAGCATCTTTTGCCTGCACTGCATATCCATCTTTATCTCTTACTACAGCGAAGCCTCGCTTTAATGTATCCTTATAATTGAACTTCGAAAGTTTTTGATTGTGCATATCCAACAAGTGCTTGATTTGCACCATAGCTAAATTCATATTTTGAACAGCATTTAGCCAAATATTCGTTATTGTAGTTTCATGCATACGTAACCTCTCCTCGGTACGCTTACATCCTTGAAGCATCGCATTTCTATGCTGTTGTATCGCGCTATCGGCGCTTCTACACTGGAAATCGATAATGTGACACATACTAGCATACATACTATCAATACGAGATCTGATTCTTTCATATTTTGACTCAAGTTTTAAACGACTACTGTTGAGTTGATAGTTTATATCGTCCACCACTTTCTTTAAGTCGAAATATACTCCATCGGAAAACTTTTCTATATTACGTTCAAGAGTTTTGTATTTTCTCTCAAGAATGCTATTAGCTTCCTGTAATTTGCCTCTAGCTTCTTCAAGCTTTTTCTCAAATGTATACACAACGTCTTGTGTCGTTCTAGCGTACTGCAGACTATCGATAGTCTTAACTGCAGCAACTGCCGCTGCAGTCGGTGTATGCTCTCTTCTATCTGCAACATAATCTGAAAGCGTATTATCCGTTTCATGACCAATACCTGATATAATTGGAATTGTGCAACGATATATCTCTTCTATTATAGCTTCTTCGTTAAACGTCCATAATTCACTAACTGATCCTCCTCCTCTTGCTATTATCAATATATCAGGCTGTGGAAGATCATGAAAATTCATCTCTGCTACTTCTTCTGATGTTTTGCTTATAAAATCATTTAGCTCAAGATCCGCGTATTTCGGAAGAGATTGAAATTTCTGCAAAGCATTGCATACTTCAAGTGCGGCGAATTGCCCCTGTACGCTTACATCAAATATAAAAAGGATCGTAGGTATACGCTGAGAAAGTGTATTTACTATATCTCTTATTACTGCTCCCTGAATTGATGTGATAATTCCTATTATTCGCGGAAAAAGAGGTAATGCTTTTTTTCTATCTTGTGAAAAATATCCCTTTATTTCGTATTCTTTCTTACGTCTCTCAAGTATCGCTAATAATTCGCCCTCACCACTAATTTCGATCGCACTCGCATGTAGCTGATAACAGGAAGAAGCGCCATAAGATGTAAGTGCACCTGTACATATTACTTCTACTCCATCTTTTATTTCTGCACTTAGTCTAATATTTTGATAAGCAAAAGTGACAACTTTTATCATGGATGAAGCATCCTTTAGATTGATGTACGTATGTCCGTTTTTTTGAAATATCGAAGAAATTTCTCCACGTATCTTTACGTAAGGATAACTTTTACCAAGTAGCGCCTTTATATGATTGGATATTTCTGTAACTGAGTATACCTTTACTTCCTTTGTTACATCGGTAGGATTATGCGTTTCAAGCCTCATAATATCACTCTAAAAATATTTTCTTTATTTTCTGAAAAATACTCTCAGCAGAAGAACTTTTTAGCATTGCGTGCTTTCTATGGCGAACTTTCTGATCGTTAACGAATTTCAGTACTCCCATTGCATTAGCATATTCTACCTCTAATCTGTCATCCGGCGAACATTTCTTCAATGGTTTTCCAATTCTCGTTTTAATGCCTGATATCTTTTTGATCAACTCATCTATACCTACGATCTTCGTAGAACCTCCTATTACTATGCATGCGCTTACTTTTCTCATCCATTCTTCTGGACATTTCTTAAATAGCATCATCGTTATTTCTTCAATTCTCGCTCTCACTATATCATCTAATAACGATGTTGTAATTTCTTCATCATACTGAGTTTCGCAATTTTCAATTATCACCTGCCCCGACTGCTTATAATCATGCAGATTAGCGTGCAAATTCTTTATTTTCTCCGCATCTTTGATCTTCACGCCGAATACTTTAGCTATATCATTCGTGATATTCATACCTCCATACGGTACATAACCAATATATACCATGTGTGCCGCATGAAATATCGAAATAGATGTCACTCCACCGCCGAATTCTATCACACATACGCCTAATTTTGTTTCGTCTTCCGTTATTGTAGCGCAAGTACCAGCATAATGTCCGCATATATACTGATTCACCGATATTCCACAATTCTCAAAGAAACCTGAAATATTTAATATCGTAGAATCTTGGCATGCAACAAAATGAGTATCACAAACTAACGTGTTTCCATGCATCCCTATTGGAGATATCAATCCATCGTAACCATCTATAGAGTAGTTGTATACAAAGCTATGTATCGCGCTTAAATTTCTCTTTTTACAATTATTATTCTCAGCTTCGATAGCCATCTTATTGATCTCCTTATACGTAACAGCATGCCCTGCAATATTTAATCTCGTTTCAGTAGGAATTGAAGTTAATACACTCGATGGCAGCGTTACATAAACATCTGCTCTCCTGTCATTCATATGACGAAAAAAATGACTATAGCAGTGCCTTACTACATCACGTAATGCATGCGGATCCGCTATGATCCCCTCTTTTACTCCAACACTTGAAGCGCAATACGAATCTATAATCTCTATTCCATCTTTGATATCGCTTATCTTCGCGAGTATCATAGCAATCTTGGAAGTGCCTACATCCACTACAAAAGTGTTATTGCTTTTCGATTTCGCTCTCATTAATGCATTTGGACTACAGATGTACTCTCATTAAGAAGATAATGGTAAGAAAATTATGCGTACTTTACAATACTTCATAATAAGCTAAGCACTATAGCTCTGGATAATTACAGATAAATATACGATTCGTATATAAAATTACGATCATGATTATAATCTATCGCTACAGAAAGATATAAAATATCAAAATAATATATCTCACTATTCGTTATACAAAGAGCAAATACTCGCAAAATACTTATCGAATAAGAATATTCTCAAATTACACTGCCGCGTAAAAACGCACTTCAGAAATAGCTTAAAGACAAGAGAAATAAATACATATTTTTACCTTTTCAATCATATCAATCAGCATATGCTTCGAATTTTCATCAAGCTATAAAAAATCCTATGCAATTAATGTAACACACATGCTGCTGTACATGCTTTACCTGTAATCAGTGCACTAACAACATTCCTTAATCACTGACAATATAAAATATGAAACTGTAGAATAGAGATTATACACAGAACTATGTGTCGCACTTGATGTCTCTTTTTATGGTAACTATTTTTAGCTTCAATAGTAACTTCGCTACTCTCCTTATACGTGATACTTTAAAGCACTATTTTTCAAAATAATCAGGAAGATCATCGCAAGACTGATACTTTCTTAAAATCTATCATGAAATCAGCAATCACACTATAAGCGGATATCAGCCGTAGAAAATATTAAATTCGCTGATATTGCCTAATAGCGCAAAATAAACTGAAGAACTGATCTAATGTTACCTTAAGAACTCACGTCATATCAGGCAACACGCTCTATCATGAAATCAGCAATCACACTATAAGCGGATATCGGTCGTAGAAAATATTAAATTCGCTGATATTTCCTAATAGCGCAAAGTAAAATCAAGAACTGATCTAATGTTGCCTTAGAAACTCGCGTCATATCAGGCAACACGCTCTATCATGAAATCAGCAATCACACTATAAGCGGATATCAGTCGTAGAAAATATTAAATTCGCTGATATTTCTTAATAGCACAAAGTAAAATCAAGAACTGATCTAATGTTGCCTTAGAAACTCGCGTCATATCAGGCAACACGCTCTATCATGAAATCAGCAATCACACTATAAGCGGATATCAGTCGTAGAAAATATTAAATTCGCTGATATTTCTTAATAGCACAAAATAAACTCAAGAACTGATCTAATGTCACCTTAAAGACTCACGTCATATCAGGCAAACACACCATGAGATATCCCAAGAGAACGCACCGGGAATACAGTCACTTGGAAGAGCAAGGAAGTAACTACCGAATGCAACGGATGTTGCGCGCTACGATAAACAGAGATGCAAAAAAGCAGAGATGTAAATGCAGCACCCTTGTAGAAGATCTCTTAGCGGAGAACTATATTTGCATGCACTCAAGACAGACTATAGCGACACTCTTGAAGAATGATATATCGCAAAGCGCTATAGTACTGCCTTTTTTATACCAAGAAAATTATGCGTTTTTTCTCGCCAATACCTTGCGATAAGCAACAGCAACAACAACGGATGCAATAGCATATACGAAACAAGGATCTAGAAGACTTAAGCTACTCTCATGGCTATGATGCACAAAGCTACCCGCTATGATTCCAATAGCTGAAAGCACTAAAGAACTCGTCAAAGAAAAAGCCTCAACTTCATAGTTCAATCCGTTATTGACGTACCTACGCCATAAAAAGCGGACACAAAGCACTGAGAGTAAGCCAAGAATAAAGAAAGATGGAGCAATATGAAGGAGATTTAAGATGCTGTGCATGATCACTTAATTAAGTATGTTCAACTCAGCGTAAGCATACATAGATATCTTGCTTTTTGCAATACGTGTGTCAGAATATCTAATTATTGGCTTCCTTTTTGTCACCTATGAAAACATGGAAAGCGCGCAGTATTTTCGTTACACTACTGATACTCTCTTTCTGTTTTCATAAGAATAGCTACAGTGCTTCTAACGTCAAGTTCAATATACTTGAGCATAGAAAATGCATCATTCCAGCAATTTTTTATGAGAAAAAATACAATATATCTGAAAACTTATTACTAGCTGTTACGGTAGTAGAATCTGGCGTATACAACTCAGAAGCAAGAATGGCGCTAGCATGGCCTTGGACAATAGGGATCGCCGGCGAATCTTACAGATTTTCTACTAAAAACGAAGCGGTGAAATTTTTCAACAGCAAAATTAATGAAGGAATATCAAATATAGATGTTGGATGTTCTCAAATAAATTACAGATATCACGGGCATAATTTCGACAGTATAGAGCAAATGATGGAACCAGCAAATAATATAGCTTACGCTTCATATCTTATTGCGAAGAATTACAAAAATACTTCAGAGTGGCTAAAAGCCGCTTCACAATTTCATTCTTTCACTCCAATTTATTCAGAAAGATACAAGGAAAAAATAATAAAAGTATTAGAGTTATTCAAAAAGAAGATGCATCTTAAAGAAATAAATCTTTGAAAAGATTACGCATTCTATGGCGCTATAGTGATGGAAAATCACTCATGATACAGATGATTCAGTATATGTTACAGAACGCTCGAACTTTCATTTAAACATCTCAGAATGAATCTTCTACGCAATTTTAAGACAGATTTATCCTCGTAACTCCCTACATGTAACATACGACTCATCTTCGCACAAAACTAATGAAAAAGCGCCAGTTTCGAAAATACTTTCTAATTACTTATTGCAAAAATCACCACTCTTGAAGAAGAACTCTATCTCGATCTTAGCATTTTCCTCCGAGTCAGAACCATGTACAGCATTCTCTTCTATACTCGCACCATACGACTTCCTCAACGTACCGACTTCCGCATCAGCAGGATTTGTAGCACCCATCAACTTCCTATAAGCAGCGACAACATCATCTCCATCTTTGCTTAGAACTTGCACCACTACAGCACCGGAAGACATGTAATCTACCAGTGAATCGAAAAATGGTCTTGCTGAGTGAATCTTATAAAACTCGCGCGCATCATCTTTTGACATACGAATCATCCTTTGCGCAACTATCGCAAATCCCGCATTCTCAATATCAGCTATTATTGCGCCTATTTTCTTCTTCGCCACTGCATCTGGCTTTATGATAGAGAAGGTATACTTTTGCATCGGCGTAAAAAAACTCACATCAAGAAATTTGTATGACACTATGTAGCATAATTTTACGTAACCTTCAATACATGTCGCATGCTTCGAAAAAGTAAATACATCCTTCAAAAATAACGAACATTAACAATCTTAGGGATTTTCATATTGACGTCTCAGCATTCATTTTATATGTTACAAGTACGTTGCGGGTGTAGCTCAATGGTAGAGTTCTAGCCTTCCAAGCTAGCCGCGTGGGTTCGATTCCCATCACCCGCTCCATATCTCTCCCTCACTCTCTGTATCATCTTTTCTACTTCGTTGTGATAGTCTTTGCGCTTATTGCATGTTTTGTCATAGATATAGCACTCGCGAATCTCCGTTAAATAGAGACTCTCGATGCTTTGTAAAGATTGACGTGAGATGACGCATCATTTCTTGAAGCAAGCCTTAAGTATCAGCTTTTGGCAGCATCACCCTCGGTCACATCACTTATCCTTGATTACCTTACTTATCCTTAGTTGCTTCATCTACATTATTCGCCTTATCGTCCTCGCTCTTAGGATGAGTTTCTTCGTACTTCTGTACGATTTTATCAAGCCAGTCAAATTGCCTTTTTATAGCTTCTCCTTCTCTCCCCTCTTCCTTATTCTTGATATCCTCCCTCATAAGATCTTCTAAGATGTATCCACGACTATTTTTCTCTGTAGTTTTCGATCCACAATTTTTGTAGTGCAATTCTCTATATCTATGCTCTTTAAAATTGTAGTTATCAGGCGGCACTAACGTCGTTACGCAAAAAAATTTCTTAAGTATTAAAATTCCTTCTCTCTTCTTACAACGCTCTATCCACTTTGCTTTTTCACTATCTGTTTCCTCATTTTCATTCGTATCTGAAGGGATAATTTGGCTAAATTCTATATCTTCACTAGACAATAATCCTTTCATACTATCAAAGCCTGCTTCATCATGATCCAACATAAAGATGAACTGTCTTTCGAAAATGGCTTGTTCTCCGCTGTTTAACGATGTTAGTACCGCACAAATATTTTTAACGTTGCCGGCGCCATTTAAATAGCTAAAATGATACTTTTCATTAGACTTGCGCACTAAAGACTTGTTATATAAGTACTGTACGTCCGCTCTTCCTTCTACAAATACTATCTTTCTATCTCCAGGCAATGCGTTGTATATTAGATGCGCAGCATCGCCGCTTGGAATAAATTTCGGCGCTAATTTTTGCAGAATTGCTCGCTTATCGAATATTTCATCATTAGCATTCTTCGATGTATCTTGACTCTTATTATTTTGCTTTTTAGCTTTCCTCCTTCCCTCTTCATTCTCAGCGTTCTTCAACGTCACTTCGTATTTCTTATCTTCAGTATTGTAATTTCTCTCCATCCACCATAATTCATATGGATATACTACTGCCACAGTAGAAGGATTATGAGTAGTAAGCACAACAGTGATGCCATTCTCTAATAATATATCTCTTATATTTTTGATATATGACTCCATTAATGTAGGGTTCAAACTCGCATCAAACTCATCAAATAGCAGATACTTCACACTTAATATCTTACAAAGAGCTGCATAACATATCAGTTCGAACATGACTTGCTCGCCACTTGACAGATCTTCAAACTTTATCAACTGCTTATTTTTATCGTCAAACTCTATTCCTGGATGAGATAAATCGGAAACATCTCTCAATTTATATTCAAAAGCGACATTTTGAAGCTTAGAATCTTTGATATTATCAATCTTTTTCTTGATCTCACACAACGCACCTGCTCGCATAGTACACTGTATTACATCGACAATGCTCTGCATACTTGACAACCTCTCTTTGAGATTTTCTCGTATGACAAGCTCTTCTATATACTCTTCCAATTGCGCCCATTCTATAAATTCGCCATCTTGTTTCTTTTCTTTTTTAAAAATCTCTACTAAATGAGAGTGCGTCATATGAATATGGTACGCATGATTGGAGAAAATTTTCCAGTATTCATCTCGTTGCGGATGTGGAAGGTTCTCTCTATTTCGCATATATTGAGTACAAAAATACTGCATTAAAATTACATTAACGGCAGATGCATCTAAATTCTTCCCTTTAAAAAAGTGTTCTAAATCCTCATAAGCAGGGAGAGCGAATTTTTTCGCAATTAAGTTATATCCTTCTTTAAAAGCAGCAGCTTGAGCAGCATTAGTTGTCTCATGTAAATTATCTTGCAACGAGAGCAATGGCGGTATTACATACGATAAAATGCAATGTACTCTCTCTTTGTATTCTCTAGAAGTACGCTTAAATAAACTACGTTCTAAAGTATGTACCCCATTTGAGAAAGCGCTATTTTTCTTTTTCCAATCCTTATCAAAGAAAAAATTCATACACTCCACTGCGCCTCTAACTGTACTAACTCTATGTACTCCCTCTTCAGCATTTGCTTTACTACTACCACTACGAGATGTGAGGAGAAAGTCATTTTTTCCCTCACTAATACCTTTCAAAAACTGTGTTTTCCCCACGCCATTGACTCCCGTAATCACTACTAAATCACCATGTTTTTTTCCGCTTTTCTCACTTTTCTTGCTTTCCTTATTTCTTTTAATAACTAGCTCTACATCATTCTGAAAGATTCCAGTCCCCGCTTTTACTATAAATGAATCAGATTTAACGTCCTCTCCTTGCGCTTCCGCACTTTCCTCCACTTCCTCAGCCGCTTCCGCACTTTCCTCCGCTTCCTCAGCCAACTCATCCGCACCGCTCTCTTCTTCAGCGACGCCAGGACTCTCCGTCACGCTCGCCCCCTCCGCTTCCTCAGCCAACTCATCCGCACCGCTCTCTTCTTCAGCGACGCCAGGACTCTCCGTCACGCTCGCCCCCTTCGCTTCCTCAACTGCTTCCGCACTTTCCTCCGCTTCCTCAGCCAACTCATCCGCACCGCTCTCTTCTTCAGCGACGCCATGATTCTCCGCCACGCTCGCCCCCTTCGTTTCCTCAGCCGCTTCCGCCGCTTTCTCTTCCGCGCTCTTCACGCCATTTACTTGGTCCTTTCCTTCCATTGAAGTACCATTATCCATATTGTCCATCATAAACAACTTGTAAATTAAATAATTTTGAAATAATTACGTACAATATAAGCACTATTACGAAAATTGTGCAAGTATTTTTCGGACTACAAGCGTGTTTATCAAATCGATACAATCACTTACATAAATCATAAACGAAGTAGTGCTACAGCCTTTCGGTAAGCGGCACTTATGCGATAAAATCTTTCACTTTAAATCATGAATGAGAAGATCCGTATTGACAGCATGCAATACCGTATGTACTTCTTAATATGTGGGGTATCATTCAGCACTCAACGAGTCAGATTCGAGAGAAAGCATCTCAAGTGATACATGGTATGCCCATTTTTGAGGTCAGATAGCTCAGTCGGTAGAGCAAAGGACTGAAAATCCTTGTGTCGCCGGTTCGATTCCGGCTCTGACCACCTTTTTGCGTTTTATGAAGTTACAGTCATTACAAAGCTTCTGCGACGACGTTTTAGCAAAGGTAATAGAGAAGTTCTATTCATACATCGAAGTGTACGTCAGTGAGAATACGTCGAGAGCGTACGCGCAAGACGTATCATCATTCATAGTATTTTTATCTCATTATCACGGCACAAAATGTACTCTTCTTTATGTCACTGAAGCAACTGTGCAAACTATGAGAGCATGGCTAGCTTTCAGAGCAGAACATAAGGTCAGTAGCAAAACAAACAGCAGAGCACTGTGCGGATTACGGTATTTTTTGCTTCATTTGAGAAATGAGTTAAGCTATGAGGTCGCGACGCTTATAAGTATTGATAAATTAAAAATCAAAACAACGGGAAGCACTCTACCAAAGGCAATATCTGAAAGTAGTAGTATTGCATTATGTAAATTTTCCAACAGTAATTTATATCCGGAAGAATGGCTATTTTACAGAGATAAAAGCATCATCGCTTTGCTATATGGAAGCGGCTTAAGAATAGGAGAAGTACTAAAGATTACGAAGCGTGATCTTCCAAACATAGACTTCAATGCGGAAGATCTTAAACAAAACTTCAATAGAAATGATGTCAACCTTACGGTAAAGGGAAAAGGGAAAAAAGATAGAAGTGTACCGCTTTTACCTTATGTGCTGGATGCACTGTTGCAATATATCGAGAGATGTCCATATCAAGCGGCACAGCAGCAACCAATATTTGTCGGTATGAAAGGCGATATGTTGAACCCTGATGTATTTAGAAGGCAAATGAAGCTTATATTAGCATCTCTCGGCATCGAAGCTACAACATCTCCTCACACCTTAAGACATAGCTTCGCAACACATCTGATAAAGCACGGAGGAGATATACGAAAAATACAAGAATTGCTTGGACACTCTTCAATTGCCTCTACATCCGTATATTTACATGCTGATACAGATGATATCCTCGATACCGTCATGACACTACATAATGATAAGAAAACAATTAAATGAAATATCTGTCTCAGAATTCTCAAGCTCCTTCATGATATATTCGTGAATTTCCTACACTAAGATCATCATATAGCTTTCAAAAATTGATCACAAAATCACTTTACCTTACGTCATTCGGTATTTTCTGAAATCGCCTCAAATGTCATACGATAAAAATCTATTGATTTACTCTCCGTATATGTTAAAGTTGCTGCTGATGTGCTGATACATTTTTCGATATTCAATACAGCATGAGTGATTCCATTACACCAAAGAAAAGCTTATCTCAGTTCGAAGTAGTGCTGTATGCAGCTTACCGCGCTTCTCAACTCTCTCGAGGCGCTCCCGCAGCAATCTCAGGAATGGAAGGACGGAAAACTACGGCAATAGCGATAGCAGAAATACAGAGTGGACTTGTGGATATCGAAAAAATACGAGAAGGTATGATACAAGAGCTAGTTGAATCACGCTGGTTTCTGAAGAAGAAAGATCCCGTAGATGTAAAAAGAGAAATAGCGAAGAAGCGTAATGATACCATGATACAGGAAATGGTAGACGATTTATTTAATGAAAAGTTTGAAGATGCACTTCTTTCATCGGAAAATGAAGACGAGCAAGAAGATTAGCAATGTACTGTTACGTTATTGCATCGCACCGTGTTTCGTAGCGTTTGTAGCATTTTCTACATTTTTGCTGGACGCAACTACTAAGACTGCATCCGAAGTTGCTGTACCGCATGGCGCACTTGAGGTGCGTGGTATGGATTGTTTCGTCAACATTGTAAACGTTCAGAATCATGGAGTAATGTTCGGCTTCTTTAGTTCTCTCTTTCATAACCAAACTCCATTTATCATACTACAACTGCTGATAACTTTCGTGTTATTCGCATGGAGTATCTCGATGCATGACATTGCTTCGCGCGTTGGAATAGGTTTAATAGTAGGAGGCGCAATCGGTAATACGTACGATAGAGTAGTAAGAGGGTACGTGTTAGACTTCATAGATATATACGTCGATCAGTATCATTATCCCGCTTTCAATTTAGCTGATGTAGCTATTGTTTTAGGGGTAATTTTAGTTTACTCTCACTTTAGCATTTCTACAGCTAAATAATACTGCGATGAGTTCGCTTTGTTCCGTTCCTTCATATGTGAAGAAATTAAGTGACGTTTTTTGCAATAATACATTTGATTTGCAGAAAAATGACATCACGAATGCGCTGCACTTCCTCCACAATATCCTAGATGTAACGCATTCCAGCATTTATCTCAGTGGTGGATTTTTAGCGATTCATGCACCTAAAGAAGTGCAAAAAAATGTCGGCGAACTTGTTATACGTCATCTTTCTAGTAATGAGAGTAAGTTGAATGATGCAGAACGTCAGTTTCTAAAAGAGATGAAGGATTTTATCGCTTTACTCGTAGCAAGGAAAATGCTTTCTTTTATGTCTCATTTTATCCAACTCACGATAGATAGCTTCCATAAACTTGCAAATCTTAGGAAGGCTACGATCTTTACAGCAAGAGTAATAAGCGATGATGTAAAAACACACCTTATAAAAAACTTTTCTCAAATGGTATGTAATAATTCAATCATACCTACTTTTCTTATAGATGATTCTATGATGGGCGGTTTTAGAATTGAATCTAACTTTCTACTTATAGATAAAAGCATCGCAAGTAAAATACTTGCAGCAAAAGCACAACTAGCAAAATCTTAATCAGTATTATGGAGGACAAGTGCGAAAAGTTTTCCTTTAGCGATATGGAAGCTGTTCGAAAAATAATAGCAAGATATCCTCAAGGAAAACAAAGAAGTGCAGTAATGCCTTTGCTATGGCTTGGACAACAGCAAAATAATAATTGGATATCTGATGCAGTTTTAGATCAAGTCGCTGAAATACTACATATGAATGTCTCTCATGTGAAGGAGATTGCCGAATTTTATTCGATGTTTCATTCTAAGAAGATTGGCAAGTATCTTATACAAATATGCAGAACTGTAGTATGTGCATTATGTCGAAATCAGGTGATCTACGATGCTATACGTGATACAATAAGCATAGGAGTAGGTGAAACATCGGAAGATGAGTTGTTTACCGTCGTAGAAGTCGAATGTCTTGGCAGTTGCATCAACGCTCCTGTAATAATGATAAACGATCATTACTATGAACACTTGGATTACAATAGGACAGTAGAAATATTAAAAGAATTGCAAAAAAATAATAATCTTACCATTTAAATGTATAATACTAGGTCTATTGATGTTGCTATAGGAATTATAGTAATGGCATTAACCGTATTCGCTCTCATCATGATATTTAAGCATGACACTACCATGCTGGAAACATCTAAGTATACGTTACGTGCTGAATTCGAAAGAGTGGATGGAATAAAAGTAGGAAGCGACGTGAAGATTGCAGGAGTAAAAGTAGGCAAAGTAAGTGAAATCTCCATCAACGAAGACTATCTTGCTCTATTGAAAATAGAAATTATAGGCAATATCAGAGTACCGTCAGATTCAGTAGCTGAAATTATAAGCGATTCACTGATAGGAAATAAGTATGTTAATCTAAACATAGGAAGCAGTAATCAGTACCTTGCTGATGATGGTAAGTTTGAATGGACTCAACCTCCTGTTAATATCGAATCGTTAGTCGGTAAATACATCTTCGGTATTGATAACGCAAAGACAGATGAAAGCGCTGATACAAGCAATAATGGTAAAAGTGAATAGAAAGATTAATGTTTCTTTTTTAACTTCGATATTATAGTGCATACAGCAGCCGATGCAATAGAGCCAAGTATTACGCCTGCTTTCGCGCTGTCTTGTATGCTGATATCATCAAATGAAAGAGTGGCAATAAAGAGTCCCATGGTAAATCCTATACCGCAAAATGCTCCTATCATTACAATATCACTTCGACTAATTGCATACCCTATGTCGTACCGCTTCAACATCAACAGTCCGGATGCAGAAATACCTATATTCTTTCCTAAGATTAATGCAATAAAAGTAATACATAAAACATCATAATGCTCTCCAACGCTTACCGTAATACCAGTATTACATAGCGCAAAAAGCGGGAGTATCACATATGTCACAGAAAGTTGTAGAAACCTCTCGATACTATGTGCTTTCTTGTCAAAGGGCATTAAAACACCTATCAGAAATCCGCAAACTGTACTGTGTATACCACTTTTCCATGTTAGCCAAAACAAAGGTACTCCGAATAACAGTAACCATAATACAGTAAAATTACTCATATACTTACTTAATACACTTGCAAAGCATGCTAAAATAATAATATATGGCAGATATCCCACCTCTATCGTACTAGAGTAAAAAATCGCAACTACAAGCACAGCTATCAGATCGTCAAATATCGCTATAGCTGTAAGAATTTTTCTAGAATTTTTCCGTAACCCTTGCAGTACTAAGGAGATCGTTGTAGCAAATGCTATATCAGTAGCAGTAGGTATTGCCCATCCGTTGATCACGTTAATATTTATAAAGAAAGCTGCAGTCGCATATATCACAGCAGGAAGCAATACGCCACTGATAGCCATTACAAGAGGAAATACCATACGGAGACGAGAGCTAAGAATACCACCAACAGCCATCTCTTTCCGCATCTCGATGCCAATTAGCATAAAGTACACAGGCATCAAGAAATGACCGCTAGCATGTCCTATATGCATATCATTCACGATTCTCTCGTATAAATCATGACAGAGATTAGCGATTACGAATCCACATACTGCGAGCAACAGCACTAAGCAGTTTCTTTCTTCTATTAGCGCTTTTAATTTCATCAATAAATAAGCGTATTACATTTACATAAAGTAAACGTTCATCTCTACATCTCTTTTAATGCATGGTACATGATGAGCTATGCCAAACATCGTATCTCCTACAGCGCAAGGACTTCTTAGATCTCCAGCTTGACTACATCCAACACAAAGAACTGCACCTAAAAGAATACAAAAGGACAACATTATAATTTTTCTCGCTATAATATCCATGCACACCACAATAAAATTAATATCCGTATTAGGATAACTTCTAAAATATAAGCAATCAATACATTTACAAAATATGTTTGCACTGCAGTTTATACTTTTGAGCGTAATTTGAAAAACGATACAAACCTTTCTAACAACTCCATAGCAGCAATTTGATCGTCCAATAGTATTCTTTTTTTTCTACATAATCCTACGTCTTTAAGTTTATGATTAGCTAATACGGTAGTCATACTTTCATCAAAAAAAGTCACGTTAATGCTATCATGATGTTGTTTATTCATTGTGTATAAATTCTCCGTAGAACTGTATAAAGCATTCAACTCTTCTGCATCGCATGATAATTTTTGCATATCGCATAAAAGCTTTTTTGTCATCTCTGGAAGCTGTTTCCACGATATCTTTGAATGCAAGCGAACAGTATTATCGGTATTATCATCATTAGGACACCATACTCCAATAACGCAACAAATTGGCATAGATTCTTTGATGAAATGTGTAATTTTTTGCGATACTTCATTGTTGTTATACAATGCGCCATATGGTACCACATTTCCAGTGACACTTATGAATCGCGCAAGTCCGATCTTCTTTGCGCCGTTATCAATGCCGCTTATTACGTATGTCTTTTTTGAAGCGATTTTCTCTTCTATGAATTGTAAAGCATCGTAACCGCTTATAAAATTCAACTTCATTATGAAGAGTACGTGAAAAAATAAAACATCGACATATTATTCAGAAAATTGATTATAGCTCACATATGAAGCATGTTATATTTATGGAAAAAGATGTATCAGATAAGATTTTCTCAATTTTTCAAAAAATCGCTAATATAGAGGATTACTCAAATTTTATACCGTATTGCTCTAGAGTAATCTATAAAAGATCTGATAAATCGAAGAATGGTGAATTTATCGGTACAGTATATTTTAAGTGGAAAATCTTCCATAAAAGCTTTACGTCACGCGTAACATGTTTTTTTTATACTGATGCTAATATGTGCAATATCCAACTACAGGAAGTTGCATGTAATTTGCATAGAATAAGAGAGATGGAAGATCGTTATTCTCATCATTTATCTTTCATAGAAATGAAAATTCAATCCGACGATTCGCTATTTCACACTATGAATGGAAGTTGGAAATTGAAAAAAAGAGATGAAAATACAACTACTGTATCTTTCACTATGAATGTAAATTTACAGAGCGCAATCTTAAATAAAATTTTCAAACTAAATATCGAAACAGTATGTTCTAAGATCTATAATGCGATAGTAAATCGATAACATCTTGTAAAAATTTATTACATAAGATAACTTTTGTAGAAAGTATGAATATACACTCAAAATGCCACATGATAGTAAACTGCTATCCATAGAAAAGTGCAAACTTGGCATGCAAAAGATAGAAGAGAAACTTGTAGATGAAAATGATATCAATATACTCACACATCTTTTTGGAGATGCTAAGGACTGGACGTTTATATCTCCCGTAACAGCTTCCTACGATTCACAGATATCCTCTGTATATGTATATCTGACATTCTTACAATACATTTTTTCAAATATTGAGACAAAAATTTTTGGCGCAAGTTTGAACTATAAATCTACTTCTTTTAAATGGCTACAGAATGTCTGCGGCATAAAAATAGGAGATAAAATCAAGGTAGAATATACTATACAAGACATTGATAATACTACTGGAGAAATAAAGATCGAAACTGCAGGTTACGTCAATAACATAGCAATCTGTAACGGCACTCTTGTTGTGACGTTGCCGCCACGACCAATAGAGAAAAATATCCATAATTTCCCTAAATTGAGATTGTTAGAAGATAAACTCGGAAAAGGATATGAAGTAATGCTTGAACGCCTTTCTAAAATAGCGACAAAGCCAATGCCTTCAGCCATTATCTTTCCAACGGATTATATATCCTTAGAATTAGCATATGAAGGGAAAAAAGATGGTATTATAGAGCCTATACTAATTGGCCCTAAAGAGAAGATTCTCGATGTTGCACAGTCTAAGCAACTTGATATAAGCGACATAGAAATAATGGATGCAAAAACACATGAGGAAGCAGCTGCAAAAGGAGCTTTTTTAGCAAAAGAACAGCGCATAAATTGCATCATAAAAGGTAATATACATACCGATGATGTTTTACATGCAATTTTAGAAAAAGAAAATAACCTCAGAACTTCAAGAAAGGTATCTCACGTATTTATTATGGGCACTCCAAATTATCGGAAGCCTATTTTCATCACAGATGCGGTAGTAAACATCGCCCCTGATCTTAATGCAAAAGTAGATATCGTACAAAATGCAGTAGATCTGTATATTACATTATTCGTTCGAACGCCAAAAGTTGCTATACTCTCAGCAGTAGAGACTGTAAACATGAAAATGCAATCCACAATAGACGCGACAATACTCTCTAAAATGTCGCAACGTGGACAAATCAAAAATGCTATCGTGGACGGACCATTAGCTTTTGATAATGCTATCTCTAAAGAAGCGGCAATTATAAAAGGCATAAAAAGTGATGTAGCGGGAGATGCAGATATATTCGTAGTACCTGATATAGAATCCGGCAATATATTATTCAAACAAATGAGTTTCTTATCTGATGCAAAAAGTATAGGTATTGTACTTGGCGCTAAAATTCCCATCGTCATAACAAGCAGAGCAGAAGGAGATGTAGTATCTAGAAAAGCATCGTGTGCACTAGCATACTTACAATATCTCAGCACAACAAAAGCTAAATAATTGTACTATCTTTTCATTGACTGCTATCTATGAAGATACGGCGAAAGTCGTAATATATACTAAAGACTGGTATCTTACCTTCAATTTCTAACGGTAAGTATACTGGTTTTGCTTTGTTATTAATAAAAGAGAATTGCCATTGTAATTTAAGCATTTTCTCCCATAATGCCCAAGTAACAGCATAAGAGCCGCTAATACCGTTTGCGTGCACAGCGCCATCAGTAACAATACCTATACCGTTGTCAATCTCTATAGTACAACTAGCGTCTTCAAAATACGTCTTATTTCGATTTAGCAACTGAATCGCTTTGTCTTTATCAAAATTTGCAGCAGTAATACTATTAACGTATTTAATAAAAGATAATATATCCAAATTATATATCGATATCGCTTTTCCTTGCATCGTTACTTGTCCAGATAAACCACGATAAAATGATGGCTTATATAACCCTTCAGTTTTAATAAGTCCGTTAATGCTGATAAAGCCATCTACTACCGTATTATCATCTAATAAAAATCGTGATATAATCGACGGATCAATATTCGATATTCCGAAAGCTATTTCATAACGAGGTAAGTCTCGCGCTAAACTAATATTAGCCTGTAGATCGAAATCGCCATTATCAAAGTTACCACGTAAATTACGAATTGTTATAATGCCCTCATCATTTTGAGATTGCATTACTACGTTATTTATTCTGTTATCACCTAAAAACCATCCAGTGACGGAATCGCAATTTATATCTATTTGATGATCGAAAAATCCGACATTCATCAAATGTATTACGTCATCAGCATCTATATCTTTGGATAAAGCAATTACTTCCGGAGAAAGCTTTTTATAACTACTCGCATCAGCTAGAAACTTCGACAGAGTAGAAGGTATAAAATTGAGATTTACATATTTAATATCTCCATTTAAAGCAAAACTAGGTCTATATTTAGCAACAGAAATTGCAAAATTCATAGTACTTAAAAGTTCACGCTCTTCACTTAATTGTGAAAATTCTCCCGAAATGCCATCTTTTTCTGCAATCACATGCAATAATATGCCGTTATCTTCCGATTGCTGTAACGTCACATGATCTGCAATTAAATAAAAATGTATCTGATCTTTTACATCTCTTAAGAGTTGCAGATATTGGCATTTCTGCGCGAAAGTTTCACCAGTTGTATCATAATCCGTAAGATATGCGCATGAGAAAAAATCAGATAGAATATCGTGTTGCAAAGAAAGCATTAACTTATCTGTAGAATGCACAATAAGCCACTCTGCATCTCCTCTCCATCCTTGATGCGCTACAATATGAGTGCGAAAGGTATTAGCATTCTTATCATCAATAATGATATTGGATAAATACAAAAATGATGGAAAAATGGAAATATTACAATTCGATGTAGCGTTATCAAGCTTATATGTAAGATTAGAATTGACGAATGCTATGCCAATGCCATCAACATCTTCGAATCCGTAACCACCGGAATGAAGAGCAATGTCTTTAGAATCAAAAGATGCACTATAAGCGCTACCACGCTCGTCAGAAAGTACATTAACACTTAAAGTAGCACCATCTTTTTCATCTACAAATTGTAAATCCATACTTGCTTTTACAGCCATTGTCAGTACTGCATTCGATATAAAATCATTCAGTAACTGTATCCATTCTCTATTTTTATAGATCTCTTCAAGATCGATATTATTAGGAAATTCTATCGGCAATGACAAGTTTGATAATATCATATTCTCTTTAAAATCAACATGTAGGAAATTTTCCCATTCTTCGTATAAATATTCGTGCGATTTGCTGTTTATCTTCATAAGATTGATATACGCTTCATCATTACTATTTTGAAATTTCAGTAAATATTTCATTATTTCTTCACCTTTATCGGAAATTATCATCTCCACAAAATCCTTTTTATTATGCTTCTTAAAACTAATTTTCATACTCGCTAGAGTTATATCTATGTTCTGATCAGCAAATGTCAGAGAAAAACTATACTTGCCATGATCGGATTTCATGCGAATCTCTCCTTCATACTGAAAGTCGTGAGCATTTTGATATCCATCAAGCACTGTAATATCGGGAAATTTATCAGATGAACTATATATCAATTTCACATTATGCAACTCTACATTCTCAGTAGAAGGCAATTCTTTAACGATAGAATTAAGATATAAATCGCCATCTGTTATGGTAATTTTATATTTTTGCTCATTAAAGATAGAGGCAAGAAAAGTAAAAATGTTGTACTGAATACGTATTTCTTTAGCAGTGACAATTTTTTCACTTTTACTGTCGTATAGTAGAGCATTTGAAAATCTTATTTCTGGAAAATATGAAATAAACAGCTGTAGATCACTCGCCGCAATCTTGTATCCTCGTTTCTCAATTGATTCATATATCGATTCTCTTACTACAATAAAGTCAACAGAAAAGCCAAAATACAGTATCGAAAGCATACTACACAACGCAATCAATGCAACTACCTTATAGAAGCTATTCTGCATTACAGTGGAGCACTATCGTAGGTAAAGAGAGTATAAAATTTTTCTCTTTATAATTCAATATTATAAAGACAATATATATTATCTATACAATAGAATTACTTATTAACTACTTCGCTTTCAATACTATGCTTTATTTGTTTAAGTCCATATTTAGTTCTTGCTTCACTGTATATCATAAACACACCACCTGCTATTATCATAATACATCCAGCAACTGTCATTACGGTAAGATTCTGCCCGAGAAAAAAGTATGCTAATAAAGCCGTAAATATCAATCTAGTGTAATCGAAAGGAAATACCACAGAAACTGGAGATAGTTTAAAAGCTTTAAAAAATGAGACAATATGCACTACGTGTGCAGCACCCATCAATAAAATATATGGTATATAGCTTAAATCTATACTCCAAGCATGACGAAACGCTAACGGAATAGAAAATGCAGTACCAAGAAAAACATTATAAAATAACTGAGTTGCAGTTCTTTCAGTATTACCAAGCATCTTTATAAAGATGTTATTCGCACCCCAGCAGAGTAGTGCAAATATCAAGTATACATAACCTATTAGCGGAGTGTATTTACTGCTATAACTACTTGAAAAAACTAAAATATTACCTATAAGACCGCATAATATAAAAACTATTGTACCAGTATGATACTTTTCCTTAAATAGAACAACGCTTAATACTGTAACGATCAACGGCTCAAGATACGTAAAAGCGGCTACCTCAGTCGTATTCACATATAAGATTGAATGATAGAACAGTAAAGAGCCTAAAAATGCACTCAAGCCGCGCATGAAATGCAGTCCTATTCTAGACGTTTTTAGTACACTCAAACTTCTATGCTTGTAGAATATCCAAGGAATACTGCAAACAAAAACAATAGACTTGTACAGAAACGTTAACTGCTCTGCTTCAAATACAACTCTCAGTTTCTTGCTGCACGTATACAACACAGAAAGAGAGAATGCATTCAATAACATCAGCAGTATACCTGGCACATTATTGCGCAATTCTTGCGGATTATTTTTCATCAGACTTTCTATTTTAAAATACGAGTCTGAAAACTCTCACATCTCGACACAATGATGATAACAACTCATACAGCAATATTCAACGTAGTAATACGGTTATTACTTTCTTTTAAATATCGTCTCTATTCTTCCTTTCATTACACATAAAGCACTCTTCAATGGCTTACGTAAGATATAGAAGGTGACACCAATCGTCATAAAAGCAACTATGTAATTCAAGTATCCAAAATACTTCGCAATTAGCGCAGCATTATCGCCCATTAAGTATCCTATAAACACAAGAGTAGTTACCCATATTCCGCCTCCTATACTACTATACAGGCAAAATATACTCATCGGCATTCTCGATAATCCTGCAGGTATAGAAATAAAATGCTTTACTCCTGGCATAATTCTCCCTATGAAAACTGACACTCTTCCGTATTCTTGGAAAAAAAACTCTACTTTTTTCATCGCGCTTTCGGATATAAAAAAGTATGAACCGTATTTTTTTATAAATTTCGCACCGTACTTATAAGAGACGTAATAACTGATAAATGCACCGCAAAAATTTCCAGAAATCCCGGAAATTAAAATTAAAGGCAAGCTAAAAACGCCCTGCGCAGCCAAATATCCTGCAGGAATCATCGTAATCTCGTTTGGAATTGGTACTAAAGTGCCTTCTACTACAGAAGTAATAAAAATCCCTACATACCCTAAGCTTTTAATTAGCAGCATGAAATTATAAAAGAAAACCTTTACCAGGAGTACAGAACTATGAAAGAATTCCAATAACATCGAATGAGAACACCAAGGAGCTTTTTATGCAATAATATAGATATTTATCGCATAGTCATCTATTATTCACTATAAAGTTTTTAATCTCACGTTAGCAATGCTTGCTCATGATATAATCCTCAGCTATCAGCCTGTAGCGGTATTTTTTTTGATAGTGGTACTCATTAGCACAGTGGCGAATGCGCTTCCATTTTTACTTACGAAAACGAACTACTATAAAGCAAAGATTTCAGAGTATGAATGCGGATTACCTCCTGTTGGAAGAAATAGACGTGATACACATATAGGATTTTACTCAGTCGCGACATTGTTTATAATATTCGACGTGGAAATCTGCATGCTTTTTCCTTTGGCAATAGGCATTGGACATATTACACCATTTGCATTCAAAATTGGATTATTCTTCGTTAGCTTATTAGGCATTGGATTGATATACGAGATATTCAAAGAAGCAATTCGTATTCATTAATGACGCTTATGTTGGATATTTTTTCCTTCTTATACACCTCGATATTGGAAGAATATCGAACGGTTATTGCCAATGGACTTCATATCGCTATTACAATTTCATGGGCAGCGATTATTTTATATGTATTATCCTTAGCGAGAAAGATCTTACCTCTATACAAAAGCAGAAAGCACTCACCATTATCGAGTTATTGGTATAGAATTGCTCTAAGCGGCTATACTCCGCTACGTATATTAATAATGGTAATTGCAATAGGGAAAGTAGCCACTATGCTTATGCCAAAGTATGAATTTGTAAATAAGACAGTACATATAGCGTGCATCTTGCTTACAGTAAATTTCGTAATAAGAGTAATAAAAATTACGGAAAAATTCATAATTCACCATACTCCAGCATTTCTATCAAATAGCGACATAGTACTTGATAAACCAACGATAGATGTAGCTTCTAAGTTCATTTCAGCAATAATAGTACTGTTCGGCGCATTTGCAATATTGAAGACCTTTGGTCTCAGCATAGAGGGATTGATGGCGTTTAGCGGAATAAGTGGGATCATTATTGCAGTAGCCTCAAGAGACTGGCTTAGCGGCGTGGTTGGCACATTAAGTATTTATGCCGATCAACAATTTAAAATAGGACATAAAATCAAACTATTGGATAATAGGTTGTTACAGCCGGAAGGCACAGTAGAAAGAATTAATTGGAGATTTACACACTTAAGAGGAATAGATAACAAGAGTATATGCATCCCTAACCTTCTTTTTATCTCCACTCCAGTAGAAAATGCATCAAAGATCACAAAAGTAAATATTACTTTCAATATCTATATCTCTACCGCTTCTATAGATACCGTTTTAAGATTTCATGAAAGGTTCAACGCAGAACTTAGAGATACAATCGATATAATTACTGAAGAACAATTGCCAATCTCAATATCAGAAGCTACAAGTAAGAGAACATTATTTAAATGCAATACGTTTTTCGAAAAAAAAGATATTAATACTGCAGATCGAATGAAATTGTTAATCACTACAGTTATTAATAGAATATGCGATGATTTAAATATCGAATACGAAGTTAATTTTTTATGAGGAGTACGCAATGCTACTATCAACCATGCCTAAACTAAATCTCGAAATTGTAAAAGCACCTAATGAGATATTATATCAAGAGTCTAAATACATACATGAAGTAACCGAGGAAGTAAGAACGCTTTTTGTAGAAATGTACCAATACCTTATTAGTACAAAAAACGGCATTGGATTAGCAGCTGTTCAAGTAGGGTATCTAGTCAAGTTGATCATTTTACATCAAGAAAATTTCGACGTAGAGTGCGCCTCTCATGACTTACAGTATGAACAGATAATGGCACTAGAAGAAAAGCACCCTATCGTTATGCTAAATCCTAGGGTGATACAAAATTCTGATCACTATACCGAATTTGAAGAAGGATGTTTATCCTTTCCCGGATTATTTGTAAAAGTCAAAAGACCAGCAGAAGTAATAGTCGAGTACGAAGATATGAAAATGCGTACCAAAACACTACAGTTATCGCATTCAATATTATCGGTATGTGTGCAACATGAAATAGATCATACAAACGGTACAGTGTTCTTAGATCGTCTTTCTCCTCTGAAACGCTCTCTAGCGTTGCAAAAATACAAGAAATTATGCAGTGCAGCTGAGGATTAGTATCGCTTATGTATCTTATTCATACATTTTCCATAGTTCTTCGAATCTTCTCATATACTGAGATATTATTCTTTTTCTTTTATCTACAATACAATTTTCTGAATTATCGTTTGTAGCAGATTCTGTCCAGTTATAGCTACCAGTCAGCATAATAGTTCGATCGAATATACCAAATTTATTATGCTCAATTTTCACTTTCTTATTTACTCTTACTTTGAAATTGAGAGCGCGTAATGCAGAAATAAGAGAAAATCTACTACTACTCTGTGATTTATCTGAAATAACTCTAATTGCTACACCGCGTTTTTTAGCTTTTACAAGCGCTTTATATATTTTTACATTAGTTAGCGAATATACAGCAATATCTATTGAGTATCGCGCTTTATCAGTAAGCTCAACGATATTGTTTTCGCAACAACTAGATGGAGAAAAACACACACTTTTCAACGCAAACGATACATGTACTCGCATGCAGAATACACAAGCAATAAGCGTCAATAAACAAAATCGAAAAGTAGATTTTTTCTTCATTCTCTTTCATATAAGTCTTTATATAACGGATATCTTGCGCATATAACTTTCACTCGTTCATGAACATCTTTCGCACAAGAAGTTTGTAAGAATTCATCTACATCATTTGTATCTTTCAGCGCGTTTATACAATCTGCTATAGAAGAGGCTATTTCGCAACATATAGCAGCTGTCATACCTCTCGTCGTAATAGCTGGAGTACCTATTCTCACGCCGGATGCATAAGCAGGCTTCAATTCATCAAATGGTATACTATTCTTGTTACATGTAATACCTATACCGCTCAATGCTCTTGATAAAGTTACTCCATGTACTCCATGTTTTCTAAGATCTAGCAACACCATATGAGAATCAGTACCGCCAGTAATTGTATCCACTCCAACTTCTGCAAAACGTGCAGCCATAGCTTTGGCATTTTTCACTACATTTTCAGCATACTGCTTAAAATCGTGCGACATTGCTTCTTTGAACGCAATAGCTTTTGCAGCAATGATATGCATCAAAGGTCCTCCTTGGATTCCAGGAAAAACTGCACTATTTATTGATTTGCTCAATGCACCATCATTCCATAATATCATACCGCCTCGCGGTCCTCTCAATGTTTTGTGCGTAGTAGCCGTCGCTACATGCGCATAAGGAAACGGATCAGGGTATAACTTCGCCGCTATCAATCCTGCATAATGCGCTACGTCAGCCATAAGATAAGCATCAACAGAGTCTGCTATTTCTCGGAATTTCTTGAAATCTATAATCCGAGGATAAGCCGAATAACCAGCAATTATAAGTTTTGGTTTTTCTCTTTGCGCAATATCATATATACGATCGTAGTCTAGCATATGTGTTTCTGCATTCAGCTTATAATGAACTACATTAAACCACTTTCCTGACATACTAACATCGCTACCATGTGTAAGATGTCCACCACAATCTAAAGATAAACTCATGAGTTTATCGTATGGCTTTAATAAAGCCGTAAAAATTGCTTGATTTGCTTGAGTACCTGAGTGAGGCTGAACATTCGCAAAAGTACAATTAAAGAGTAGTTTCGCTCTATGAATTGCAAGTGCTTCCACTTCATCTACGAACTCGCATCCATCATAATATCTTTTTCTTGGATATCCTTCTGCATACTTATTTGTCAGCACAGAACCACATGCCGCAAGTACGGCTTTACTTACAAAATTTTCCGATGCAATCAATTCAATAGAATCCTGTTGTCTGTGTAATTCATTCAATATAATTTCGTAAACTTCGCGATCGGCTTCTTTTATGCTATTCATCTCTTTTCTAAAACTTCATCTTAATTGTTTCATCACACGTTAAATCAACTTCATCACCGAAGCAACATTTCAAATACTTCTCAATATACATTCTACTTTAGATCGCGCAGCATTTAGGGAAATTGAGAAAAAAGAGAATCGCTAAAGAGTATTATGGAACACGCATATCAACATCTTATTAGAATGTGAGGAGGCTTTATCTCTTTCTTTTAACCTCAGAAGCGTTATTAAAAGCATTTCATCTACTATCAAAAATACTTCATTTATCAAAGAGACTACTATTTCGAGATGCTTAGATTCACAAAAGGATTTAAAGGAGAAAATTAAAAACGGTAATATAGCGAGATTTAGAGGAAGAATTATCACATAGAAAAGACCTTACTATGCGCTTTTACAGTACTTCTCAAGAAAGAGGAAAGAATAAGATACTACACTGCAGTGCAGCACATTTATCAAAGAGACTACTATTTTGAGATGCTTAGATTCACAAAAGGATTTAAAGGAGAAAAATTGAAAACAGTAATATAGCAAGATTTAGAAGAAAATTATCACATAGAAAAGACCTTACTATGCGCTTTTACAGTACTTCCAAAGAAAGAGGAAAGAATAAGATACTACACTGAAGTGCAGCATACTCACTGTATGCTACACATCTCGTGCTTGAAGCAATTAAGCTTCTCCAGTTTCGCTAATTTTTTGCGCTCTTCTTTCTTCAAATTTCTCAGACATAGGGAAAATAGCGATAATCCAAGGTATACATATCAATATTGACGTCCATAGCAACGCATCTTGTATATTAACTATACTAGGCGCAGTAGCTGGACTATACACCACTACATATAACCAAAGCAGAAACTGCTGCCATAATCCACCGAAACCCTTCCCTGTTCTACCTCCAAGCACACTTACTACTGCCTTCCCTCTAGTCCGCAACTCTTCTCCTAATACTGTATATACTCTTTCTAAAGATGAATCAAAGAGAGGGTATTTAGCTCCTTTTCCTACAACGTTTTGTATTGCACCACACACCGCTATTACCTGTACAGCTTTAATTCCGATATACGTCGCGATCCACGTCTCAACGCTACTAGAAAATTTTATACAAGCAAAGAATAGTATTGCAGTACCAAGTATGATGCTAGGTGTCATCAATGCTATAGTACGCCATTTCAGTTTCTTACCGATATAAGAGCCGAATAAACCGAAAAGTATCGCAGAACCTGCGGTCCACATTTGCACCTGAGAACTGAATATAAAGTAAGCGGTCTTACCAGCAAAAGCCATAGCTGCGTATTTTTTATACACTCCTTCTATAGTGTTAAAAGCTATCCCGTATGCGAGAACAAAAAGAACCAAAAACCCTATTTCTGGACTTTTCATAATAAAGGAAATACTTTCCTTAAAACTCATTTTTATTTTTTCTCCTTTAAATCCTTTTGTAAAATTAATTGTGCTACTACCTACCACACCTTTCAGTCTTTCTATGCAAAATGCTAAGATAGCGGTAGAAGCAACACATCCTATTCCTACATTTGCTAATACAACATCCCAGCTTTTCATCACTTTCTCTCCATTCTCTCCAACCGAAGCTACAGATATGATGGAAGAAAACTGTCCTGAAGCGAACAATCCAACTTGTGCCGCAATACCTAATTTAGGGTAGAGTCCAGGCGCTTCATCAGTGCCTGTAATTTGATTTGCGATTTGCCAAAATAACAACGAAAGCATGAACGTACCGTACAATTCTGCTGTGAGATAATAGAATGACACAACCCAATAACGTACAACTCCTATTGGATAGTAAAGAGACGGAAATTTTTCTTGATACTCTGCTAAGCCATCGAAGAAATAATCTGTATATGTATCATTTATTATGAAACCATACACTATTACGATGGCGCCAAAGATCAGATTGAAGAGGTGATACGTATGTACTCTGTTGAGTTTTTTCGATATCTGCATGTAAAACACCATAGCGAATGCTGCTACTGGAAGCACCACAAAGGATTTTATCGCACTCAAGAACTCTGGTGCTATATCTACAACAAACGAATCTTTTATACTCCTTAATATGCTATACTGAAAGACAGTGAATACTATCATCACAGTAAGCAATAAGTTTTTCTCTAGAGATTTTCTCATTTTTTATATTAACTAACACTAATACTGAGAATAATATACGTATATAGTCTTTTAAAAAGCAACTAGAATATCGAGAAAATCTATTATATCCTGTGAAGAAACAGGTGAATTAATATTTTTTAAGCTTGTGAACAAAAATCTGGATGTATTCGATGATATTCTCGCAGAAGAAATATCAGAAAGGTGGCAGAGAGTGATGAAACTTGCCAGTATAGTGATTTCATTAGGATTCATATGTATTGCTGTTTTCATAGGTGTAAAGCAATTCTATGATTATAAGAAGACGCGTGACGCCAAAGCTGACGCTGTTCTCTTCACTGATATGCTGTATGAAAATCCATCCGAAGATGATTTACAGCGGAAAAATATGCAATATAAGACCGATGCATACATTGGACTGTATGAAAACTATAAATTAGGATTAATATTAAGAAATTATGAACCGGTAAAAGCAATTGTAAAATGTCAAAAAATTGCTGACTTAAAAATTGATGAAGGTATCACAGAGTATAACAGATTTCTCGCGTATTCATTACGCTTGAGAAGTGGTATTGCAAAGAATGACGACACTGTGATAACGCATAACGTCTCGGTATATCACATACTGCAAGACATGATGAAAATGTCTCTATATACTGCGCACAATGATGGTGAAAATGTACTCGCTACATCTTCAAAGCTAATCAGCTCCTTTCATTTAAGTGATGAGTTGCGTATGGCTGTTAATGAAATTACAAGCTATATCATTATTGGTAGTGATACGAATAAGAAAGGCAATCTCAAGTAAAATGTGTGCCAGAAAGTTCGAAATGTTGCTTTGGTAATGAAGTTGACTTAACGTGTAAGAAAAGCAATTAAGAGGAAGTTTTAGAAAAGAGATGAACGGCATAAAAAAGCTGAACATGAAGTTCATGAAATTATATTGAATGAATTACGCAAGCAACAGGATTTTGTTGAGTTGATTGTATCGGAAATTTTGTAAGTAAGGCCGTATTTGCAGTCATATGACCTTATGATGGTAGTATGTAGAGAGATGGTGAAAATCCCCTTATAAACATCGCTAAAATGCACTTTTAATACTTAAACGAAGACTATGTGCTCGTTATATATTCTGCTACAACGCCTACATCTGCATCGAGTGCTTTGAAGAAATATTGCAATACCTTTTATCTTTTCTCGACTATAAACGACATACTTATCGTATAAGGCAAGATATCGAAGCACTAATATAAATATTTATCATACACACAAAATGCAAAACGCTACTCGATCTAAGTAGGTAAACATCCTAAATACGCGAGAAAAACACACCATTCGTAACAACTATCAGAATACACTTTATCGTACTAAAATGCGCTTAACTAAATTGCATCATGAAGTAATACCTTCTTTCTGAACTTCTTCGTCTTGTGGTTGTAGCTCATCCTCTTTTTCAAATCTTTTTCCTAAGAGAATCATACACGGTGTGAAAAATAGCGTAAGAATGGTTGCAAACGTTAATCCTCCAGCAATTGAAGCCGATAACTGCTTCCACCATTGACTTGATGGCGCATCATATAGCACTTCTCTATCTATAATATTTATCGTTAATCCAAGTACTAAAGGCAGCAAACCAAGTATCGCAGTAGAAGCAGTCAAAGTAATAGGCCTAAATCTCTGTACAGCTGCTCTAATTGCTGCATCTTCTATAGTATGTCCTAATTTACGTAAATGCTGATAAGTATCAATTAATATAATATTATTATTCAATACTATTCCAGAAAGCGCTATAATACCAATGCCGCACATTACAACGCCAAAAGCTTGATTAGAAAGCATAAGTCCTAAAAGCACTCCTCCTGTAGAAAGTACAACAGAACTCATGACTACCAATGCATTATAGAAACTATTGAATTGCGTAAGCATTACAACAAACATCATAATAATGGCAGATAAAAAAGCACTTCCAAGAAAGCTGCCACTTTCTTTTTGACTTTCAAGATCTCCATGCACAATTATCGACATTTGCTGTTCTCCTAATTCAGAAAACCATTGCTGAATCAGCTCAATCTGTTTTTCTGGAATTACTCCAGGTTTTACATCACTTTGAATTGTGATTGCTCTAACACAATCCACATGCAGTATCTCAGAACGCTTCTGAGTAGCTTTAGTTTCTGCTAAGCATTCTAGAGGCACACTACCACTTCCATAAGGTATTCTGACATTTTTAATCCAATCTATATTTCTGTATTCCTCTGGAAATCTCACTACGATATCGATTTCATTGTCATAATCCTTGGTGATATACTTAGATACCAGCAATCCTCCAGTGGCCATTTGCACAATCTGTCCAACATTAGCCGCGGTAATATTATATTTTGCCGCCAATCTTCTATTCACATTTATTCTATATTCTAACCCTTCAGAAGGTTCAGAAGTCTCCACATCTACAAATTTATCGTCTTTCTTCATCAGTGTCACTATGTGAGTTGTAGCTTTCTTAATACTATTCCAATCATCTCCTCTAATACTGAACCATATCGGTTTTCCGGATTTTGGCCCTGAATCTCCGGAAAGTACTTCAAATTTTATACCTTTTACAGTCTTCACAGCTTTTTTGACATCTTCTTGAATCACTTGTGCCTTTCTTCTCGTTTTCCAGTCTACAAACTCCATATCTATGGTAGCAATTGTATCATCCTTGAGATTTTGAGAACGAGCATCTGCAACTATTTTCGTATAAAAATGTTTAATCTCTTTAAAATGTGCAATTTTAGACTCTACTTCTGCCGCTATTAGATCTCTTTGCTTCATTGACAAATTACCCGAAGAACGTATCACAAGTAAGGAATTTTTTGGCTCTATATCTGGGAAAAATTCAAAGCCTTTGCTAAAAAAGCCAAAAACTACATATATACCTATTATACCAGCAAATAATAAGATGATTGATCGTTTTGGTTTAGAAGTAAGCTTTATAAGTACGTTATAGTAAGCCTTATATATTCCTTGTAAATCAGATAATGCACCATTTTCGGAAGCATATATTTCATTAACTTTTTTACTATCTATGTTAGTCGGTTTCTTTATGAGAATTGCGCCAATGGATGGTTGAAAGAATAATGCAAATAATAACGAGCAAGTAAGTATCATAGTGACAGTAATTGGCATGTATTTCATGAAATTACCTACTACGCCAGGCCAAAATAGAAGCGGTAAAAACACTATTATCTTTACTAAAGTTGAAGTTACTATCGGCCATAACATCCTCTTTGCGGCATTTAGAAAAGCTTTTGAAGGAAGTTCACCTTCAGTAATTTTTCTATCTGCATATTCACTAACAACAATTGCATCATCTACCACCATTCCTATTGATAAGATCAAACTGAATAAAACTATTATGTTCAAGGTATATCCACACATGTATAAGAGTAGTATCGTGGCGAAAAATGAAGCTGGTAGAGAAAATGCCACAAGAATAGAAGAGCCGAGTCCCATAGTGGAAAACACTATTAACAATACCAATAAACCAGCTAATAATATTCCGTTTTCTAGATCGGAAAGAGTTTCTTTTATCTCATTAGCTTCATCATTTGAGTAAGTAATATGCAAGTTCTTCGGTAAATTTTGTTTTGCAGATTCTACAAGATTCTTTATCTTCTCTAGCGTATTGATGATATTTGCACCATTTCTCTTCGAAACTGCTAATGCTATTACCGGCTTTCCGTTTATCCTAGCTATTGTAGTACTATCTTTGAACGAGTATTTAACTTCTCCTATATCTCTTATCTTTACTACCGCGCCATTATAATTCGCTATCGGAAAATCCAAAAGCTCTTCATATGTCTCAATAAGATTCTTTATCTTAATTTGATACGCACCTCCTCCATTGTCTATTTTTCCCGCCGTGATAAGCATATTGTTCTTACTAATAAACTCCCCTACCATCGATGGATTGAGATTATACAATCCTAATTTACTCGGCTTAACCAATATCTCCACAAGAGGCACTCTATCTCCACTGATATCCACTTCCAATACTTCAGGAATCATTTTAATTCTATTCTTCATCTCTCTTCCTATAGAAATCAGAGTTCTCTGATCGAGATCGCCGGATAAAATCACATTCAATACCGGAAATAAGCTAAGATCTACCTGCTGTATCACTGGAGTATCTGCATCTTTCGGAAGCTGATTCTTTGTGTCATCTACTTTATTACGTACATCTTCAAGTGCTTTGTCTTGATCTACATTGCTATTAAATTCCAATATAATTGAAGCGCTGCCCTCATACGCATGAGATGTAATATGCTTAATACCGGAAATACTGCGTAATGCAGTTTCTAGAGGCTTGACTATAAGTTGCTCTGAATCTTCCGGAGATATTCCTTGCTGCATCACAAGCATGTATATCACGGGTATCTTCACATCCGGATTATTCTCTTTAGGTATCTTAAGATACGATAGATATCCTACAAAAATAGAAAAGAGTAACAACACTACTGTCGTTCTCTTATGCTGCGTAAAAAAATCCAACATGAGGAAAGATATTAAGATTAAACTTCTCTTGCAGCACGTAATACATCAGAGAATGATCTCTTAAATTTTACTAATAAAGCGGAAGTGAACTCTTCCAAAGCTGCAGTAAGCTTATATGAATTTGCGGAAAATTCTGATGAAATAGAATCGCCATTTTCTCTAATATATTCAACTAATTTCGTTTTAAAAAGCTGAATATACTGCACCGGAATATCATCACAATGCCCTCTTACAATACTAAACATCAATATTGCTTGCTCTTCTGTACCATATAACTGATGCTGATCCTGCTTCAGCATCTCTACAGTACGCTTCCCTCTTTCTAATAAAGCAGTCGTAGCTTTATCCAATTCCATAGAAAATTGAGAAAAAGACTCTATCTCTCTATATTGCGCAAGCTCTAAACGTACTATACCAGTTAGTTTCTTGATCACATCAAGCTGTGCAGCGGAACCTACTCTACTTACCGATAGTCCGACATTTACAGCAGGTCTAACACCATTATAAAAAAGCTCACTCTCAAGAAAGATCTGTCCATCAGTAATTGATATCACATTAGTAGGTACGTAAGCAGATACATCTCCACCTTGAGTTTCGATAATAGGTAGTGCTGTCAAAGATCCTCCTCCTTTCTGTTCTGAAAGTTTTGCAGCTCTTTCTAATAATCTCGAATGTATGTAAAACACATCACCTGGATATGCTTCTCTACCGGATGGTTTTTTGAGAAGTAGTGATAACTCTCTATACGCCACTGCATGCTTACTTAGATCATCATATACTACTAGCGCATGCATCTTATTATCACGGAAGAACTCTCCTATTGAAGATCCAGAGTATGGCGCGAGAAACTTTAATGTAGGACTTTCTGATGCAGAAGCGGCAACAATTACTGTATAATCCATCGCATCATGTTTCTTTAGTAATTGTGCTATTTTCGCAATAGATGATCGTTTCTGTCCTATTGCAACGTAGACGCAATACACTCTATCTGCTTTATTTTTGATCTCGCTGTTAATCTTTGCTTGTCTTATTATCGCATCAATCGCGATGGTAGTTTTGCCAGTCTGTTTATCGCCTATAATAAGCTCTCTCTGCCCTCTTCCTATAGGTATTAGACCATCTATAACTTGTATTCCAGTCTGTAGCGGCTCGCTAACAGACTTTCTTGACATTATATCGGGCGCACTTTGTTCTATATTACTACGTTTTATGTCATGCGGAAACGGCTCCAAACCATCTAAAACATTACCAAGTGGATCCACTATTCTACCAAGTAATTCCATACCTACAGGTATCTGTAACACTTGTTTCGTTCTGTAAACTTTCGCACCTTCACGCACTGTAAGCACATCTATCATCGCAATGCCTACAACATCATCCTCTAATGACAACACAATACCAGATCCTCCATCTTGAAACGTCACATGCTCTGACATTCCTACATCTAGTAATCCATATACTATCGCAATTCCATCGAAAGCTTTTACCACGATTCCATACTCGTGAATACCTTCAGAATTTTCATGAATAAGCTGACTGATTTTCGCTTGGATAATTTGCTTCAAATCCAACATTGCTTTTCTTTAAAAGATACACATCGCGATGAGCATACATAACTAATTCTTTTAATACAATATGTGAGAAATTTAGATAAAACTCTTGAATCATAATTTTTCGCAATTAAGTAGTACTGTCATCATGAGTATTATAGTTTCTATGAGTAGACTATCATCAAAAATGGACATAATTACCACGGACTACAGCATTCCTTACGGTGAAATAATACGATTTATGAAACAATCATGCGATTATGTAAAAAAGAATAACTCTCACTTACTCTTAGTCCTTCAGCATGAAGCATGTTACACCGTCTCTAGTCAGCAACTTCCAGGTAAAAAGATAGATGATATTGAGATAAAAAATGAGATTTTACCGCTATACTCTACAGATCGCGGCGGAAAAATCACTTATCATGGCCCTCAGCAAAAAATTTTCTACCCTATTTTTTTTCTTCCTCACTTATATGAGAACATTAACTTAAAAGATTTTATCGATAAGTTAGAATATGCCGTAGTGCTTACTTTAAGAGATCTAGGCATTACGGCATTTCAAAAAAATGATGCTAGAGGAGTATGGGTGAAAAATAGTATAAATGAAGAAGCGAAGATTGCATCAATAGGCATGCGATTTTCGAATAAGATCTCGCATCACGGCATTGCCATCAATATTTCTGACTGTAACTACTATCTTGAGAAGATCAACGCATGCGGAATAATCGGAGGTCGTACTGCATGTGTGGCAGATTTCTTAAATGAAAACAGTACTACTCTTGCCTTGCGCATTGAAATGCTTTTCATAAAGCACTTGAACACGTTTTTTTTTTAGCATATGATCTGAAATTGTTAGTATGAGCAAAGCTAAGTATGAAAATAAGAACATTATGTATAGCCATCATAATGCTACTGCAATCAAATGTGAGTCTCGCAGCGAAACCCGTTAATGATTCAGCTGAATTGCTATTGAATATAGTGAAAAATTGCCGACATACCGTAGATAATAAGAGCGTTCTAAATGGAAAGCCTACAGATATATATAAGTCAAACAATTTGCGACGCTATCAGAACACAGAGGTAGAAGCTTCAGGAGATAAAATAGCAATCATAGGGCGCGTATTAGATAATCATTGCCAGCCTGTACGAAATGCAATCGTGGAAATGTGGCAAGTGGATTGCCATGGTAAATCACAACAGTATTGTGAAAGCGTGAAGGCGCCTTTAATTAAAGAAGATCCAAATGCAGAATATACACGCATGTTTAAAGAATGCGATAGATTTTTTACTGGTAGTGGCACTTCTGTTACAGATGAAAATGGAACGTATATCTTCTTTACTATAATGCCTGCGACAATTCATAAAACTCCATACATAGATATGAGTATCAATAGTAGAGAACTTGGAATACTAAGCGTTAGACATTTACTAACAACTCCTCTAAGTATGAGCGATATACCCGCAGCACTATCAAATAAACTAGAAGATAGTAGTGCAATCTATAGATTTGATATAGTTTTCTCCACTGAAAATAGGTATAATCGTTATTAAGTTGCGTATGTTCTCTTACATTTTTCGTTACTCTTATATTTTATTGTTAAGCTTTGCATCACTGCACTGCAGCACATGCTTTGCAAGAGATTGTTCTCTTTCTGATATGCAGTTTGTTATGCAATCTATAAACGCTACCAATAGCATCAAGGCTGATTTTGTAGAATACATTGGCAACAGTACAGGCAAAGGCGTTATCACTTGGCTTAAACCTGCCAACGTAAAGATGGAATATCACAGCCCTAAGAAAATACTGCTATTGTCGCAAGATGCAGACGTAATGTTGCACTATGATTTCGAACTAAAAGAAGCTAGCTATGTACCAATACGTAATACTGCTTTACTTAAGATCATAAGTGGTAATGTTGTCGATCTACGCAAGCAATTGCATATGAAACGATGCAATGTCGATAAAAATGTCACATCGCTATGGCTTAGTGGCATCATTATGGGGAAAGAAATTGAAGATTATGAACATACTGAAATTAAAGTTGAATTTCAGAGTACCGAACAGAGTACAATACTCTCTATCAGACGTATTGTAGTTTATAAATTTGGAAAGATTCACTCTCTCCTAGCATTGAGTGATGTAAAACTGAATCGCGGTGTAAGAAAATCCGATTTTCATTTCAAAGATCCTACTTTTTACGGTGCAAATGATGAATAACATGAATGTGGTAATAACTAAGAAAGTAGAACCTGTACCACAGAGGGGAGTAGTGACAACACGCTGGATTATGCGCTTCGATATAGAGCCGGATGACTATTTAGAAACAAACATAGCTACAGGCTGGACTATGTGCATAGATCCTCGCTCTCAGGTACAGCTGAAGTTTAGCAGTAAAGAGAAAGCTATAAAATTTGCCACTAAGAACAGGTATAAGTATTCGATACTTGAAGAAAATGCGAATGATAAAAAAGTGACGCTTTATCACCAATATATAAATAACTATAAATAACTTTTTAACTTTTTATTTTTATGCATACTAAATACGACTTAGCAATCCTTGGAGGGGGTGCGGGAGGTTACTCAGCAAGCATTGAAGCTGCTAAATTAGGTAAAAAAGTAGTATGTATAGATGCCGAAGAGCGCATTGGTGGCACGTATGTAAATCACGGCTGTATACCATCTAAAGTCTTTCTAAACGTTACAAGTCATTACTATCGAAGCACGCACCATAACATTCGCAACGGAATACAATACAATAACGTCACATTCTCAATGCATGATATGTGCCATCATAAGAATGATATTGTCCTTGGCATTTCAAAAAAGATCGAAGATTCTTTTAGAAAATACGGAGTAGATAAGATAACAGGCATTGGCTCTTTTATTGATAAAAATACTATATCAGTTACCAATGGACAAAAAGTAACAGCAGAAAACATCATAATCGCTACAGGCTCGAAAAGCAGAGAGATGAGTAACATTAAAATGAACGGAAGTACTATTATATCTTCTAAGGAGATTCTCAATATCAAAACTGCGCCTAAGAAAATAGCTGTATTAGGCGGTGGTGTAATAGGCGCTGAAATAGCAATCACATTTGGAAGAATCGGTACTGAAGTTATCATACTAGAACATGGCAATCATATACTTAACAACATGGATGATGATGTAGTGTCAATCGCGCAAACGCAGTTTAAAACTATTAAAAATATTAAGATTTTTTCTAATGCTTCAATTACTGGAATTAGTAAGCAACAAAAAATCAGCGACGTTACGAATGATAATTTTTTGATCATCGATTATGTATCTTCAGATAATCATGCGCAACTTACGGATGTGGATATACTATTGGTAGCGGTAGGAAGAACTCCAAACGTAGATACTCTTGAGTTACAAAATGCACAAGTACAACTCGATGAAAGGGGCGCGATTGCAGTGAACGGTAACATGCAAACTAACGTAAAGAACGTGTATGCTATAGGAGATGTAGTATGTGGCATAATGCTTGCGCATAAAGCCGCAGCTGAAGGTAGATTCGTTGTCAGCAAGATATATGATGACAAAGATTATAAAATATCATATGGTGCAATACCTTCTGTAGTTTACACTCAGCCAGAAATTGCTTCTGTAGGATTATCTGAAAAAGAACTAAAAAAGCAGGAAATCAACTATAAAGTCGCAAAAGCATACTTCAAAGATAATCACAGAGCGATTCTCTCATCTTCCAATGAAGGCTTTATAAAAATACTTGCAGGAGAAGATTCAAAAATACTTGGTGCAGCAATAGTAGGTCAGAATGCAGGAGAGTTGATTGGAGAAATAGTACTTGCAATGCAAAATGGTATCAGCATAGACAATATGTCACTTCTAATCCATTCTTATCCATGCATGAATGAAATAATAGAAGAAGTTATGAGAACATTTCAAAGCACACAACTAAACTATCCAGCTATATAAAAATACGTGCTTTGCGCGCATAAATTTCGCAAGAATTGTTGCGCGACAGCAAGTTATTGTTATTATTGTTCACATACGTCATATACGACGTTTTATAAGTAATTATGCCACGCTACAATCATTCTGAAATTGCCGATAAATGGCAAAAGTATTGGAAGGAAAATGAGATTTTCACAGTACTAAATACTGAAACAAATAAAGAAAAATACTATATACTTTCGATGTTTCCGTACCCTTCCGGAAAACTGCATGTAGGACATATACGAAATTATTCTATATCTGATGCAATTGCGCGATTTAAACGCGCATTTGGATATAACGTTCTGCATCCTGTAGGGTGGGATGCGTTTGGATTACCTGCTGAGAATGCAGCGATAGAGCATAATGTACATCCAAAAGAATGGACATTGGACAACATAGAAGTAATGAAGAAACAGCTTGAAAAATGCGGTTTTTCTTATGATTGGAGTAGAGAAATTATGACATGCTCTTCAGATTATTGCGCAGATCAGCAGTACATCTTTATAGAAATGCTAAAGCATGGACTTTTATATCAAAAGGAAAGTGAAGTAAATTGGGATCCTATAGATAAAACAGTATTAGCAAATGAACAAGTAATAGATGGTAAAGGTTGGAGATCTGGCGCTACTATCGAGAAAAGAATGCTTACGCAGTGGTTTTTTAAGATCACAAATTTCGCAGAAGATTTATTACACTCTCTTAAATCTCTTAATCAATGGCCGCTTCGAATTAAATCGATGCAAGAGAAATGGATTGGAAGATCAGAAGGGGCCGAGATAGTATTTCACATTTCTTCAGATACAGTCACTAACAAAGATTTAGATAGTATAACCGTTTTCACAACAAGGCCGGAAACTATTTTCGGCTGTACATTCATTGCAATCGGCCCTTCTCATCCTATAGCAAAAAAGCTTGCACAAAACGATGCACAAATCTGTGCAATGCTTGAAGAGTGGCAAAAATCCAGTACTATAGAAGCAGAAAACGCTACTAAGGAAAAAGCTGGTATTACTACCGATCTCTATTTTTTACATCCTATCCATAATGGGAAAATACCATTAATCATTGTAAATTACATCATAGATGGATACGGTACAAATGCTGTTTTCGGATGCCCTGCTCACGATGAAAGAGACTTTGAAATTGCCAAAATACATAATTTTCGCATCGTCTCGGTAATACAAGACGAAACAGTAGTCAATTCAGATTTTTTAACTGGACTTTCACTTGAAGAAGCAAGGAGTACAATTGTCAAATATCTGGAAGATAATAAAATAGGAAATCGTGCAGTCAATTTTAGATTGAGAGATTGGAGTATCTCTAGACAAAGATATTGGGGATGTCCTATACCAATAATATATTGTCCAAAGTGCGGCACAATAGCGGCAAATGAAGAATCATTACCAATATTACTTCCGAAAGATAAGAACTTATGTAAATCAGAGTGGCTACATACCAAATGCCACATTTGTAATTCCGATGCTACAAGAGAAACTGATACACTGGATACGTTTGTTGAGTCTTCATGGTATTTTTTAAAATTTATACTACCTAATGTGCCATTTAAAAGATGGAAAGATGAGACAATACATAATCAACTTGCTCGCTGGCTTCCGGTAGATCAATACGTAGGTGGCGCTGAACATGCAGTAATGCACTTGATATATTCAAGATTTTTTACAAAAGCATTACATCAATTAGGTTATATAAAATTTCAAGAACCGTTCATCGCCTTGTTAAATCAAGGTATGGTATGCCATGCTGCATATAAAGATGCGGCAAAAAGATGGGTAGATATCAAATATGTACAAAAAGTAAGTGAAACAGGAAAATACATAGATTGTAGAAATGGACAAGAAGTTCATTTTGTCGGTGTGGAGAAGATGAGTAAATCAAAGCTGAATGGCATTGATGCAAATGATGCTATTGAAGAGTTTGGCGCTGACGCTGTTAGAATGTTTATGCTGTCCGATTCTCCCCCGGATAAGGACATTGAATGGTCACATATAGGTATCGACGGTACACGTAAGTATCTCAATAAGATATACCGCGAAATCATTAATATCAGCACTCAGAACATAGAATACGCACTAAACGAAAATTCACATATGAGATATGCAGAATTGGATATAGAAGATTCGAGTCACGATCTTGATATGTTTCGACGTATTCATACAACAATTCGTCTTGTCACTGAAAGCTATGAAAGACATTCCTTTCATAAAGTAATCGCCTTCATACGAGAACTTTCTAATACCGTACTAATTACAGAAAAAAGAAAATTAAAAGCTGCGACTTTATGGTTAATAATTAGACTACTGCATCCAATTGCACCTCATATTACAGAAGAATGTAATCAGATATTGCGTACAATCACTAATTCAGCACACTCTCTCTCAGAAATGGAGTGGCCGAAATATGATATACAGTACTCGCAAAGTCAAACGGCTAAGATAGCTATACAGATAAATGGAAAAACAAGAGATATTCTTGAAATGAAGTTAGACTGCTCTCAAGAGGAAGTAGAACAACAAGCTAAATTCTCTCATGGAATTTTAAAATACATCAAAGGAGAAATACAGAAAGTAATTTTTATAAAAAATAAGATCTTAAATTTTATAATCAAAAATTAATCCAAATGATATCATTGCTCTGTTGAAGCGCAGCATTTCTTTATTAAATTTATTGCATTACTCAATCCGTATATATAAAAGAAAGAACCTAATCTTGGCCCTCTATCAGTACCTAATAAGGTCTCATATAGTCCAACGAAAAAAGTCTGTGGCAGTATACTCATCATCTTCGCAGAATCGTATATCGCATTCTGAATGTCACTTTCAGTGAAATCCGTATCAATCATCTGCTCAAACTTACCACATAATATAAGCATTGCATCTTTTTCAATACTGCTAGGCTGCCTATATTGCTTATTTACTTTATATACATCTTCATAAAAGTTGAGTGCTTTTTTTATAAGTAGCACAATCATATGCGGCATATTCACATTTGTAGCGATGGATGGATTATGCTTCATTATGTACTTCAATACATAAGCGCAAATCATCTCATATGAAGAAGAACGAAATGCATCAATTAAATTGAGAATCATAGAGTAATCGATCTTTGCTTCAAAGAAACTTAACATCACGGAAGCTTCAATATCACTCGTCACGTACCTCTTCAAGCAATCAAGGCAACTATCTATCTTGCCAAAATGTATATCGTCTTGCTTTGAAAGCTCCACGTAAAAAACGGGATTCATAAAGAGAAGTTTCACATACTCACTTTTTTCAGAATCATTAGCTTTTTCAATTTTTCTTAAAAGCTCAAAGTACTTTCCAAGATCTCTAATATACTCATCTATGTACTTTACAATTAATCCGAGAGAGATTCTTTTTGCAGAAGTAGGAGATACATACATCAGATAAGCGAGAGAATCAGTAGGTCCGTATTTTAACCACTGCTCTACCGTAATACCATTTGCCTTCGTTTTTGATATTTTTTCGCCATTTTCATCTAAAAATAGTTCATAATACATCTGTCGCGGAGGAATGCCGTCAATAATCTTACATCCTTTAGAATATATCGCACCATTGACAAGATGATCTTTACCATACATCTCAAAATCCACCTGCAATACCTTCCATCTCAATGCTAAATCAAGCTTCCATTGCACTTTACAATCTCCATTTAAAACTGATACTTCTACCATCTCGTTAGTTAATGGATCTACATAACTGACAGTATTTTTTTCTACGTCTATTTTCTCTATTTTTACTTGTAACACCACGCCGGTACGTTTGCATATTGGAAGAAATGGACTATACGTTTTTTTTCTTTCCTCACCAAGAGTAGGTAACATTAGATCTAGCACTTTTTGATGACGTTGAAGTAGAGTTACTATTCCACTATTTAGCATTCCACTTCGATAGCATTCTGTAGCACTCATAAAATGGTATTGAAAGCCAAAATCGTCCAAAAATTTACATAATTTTTTATTCATCGCCATTGCATAGCTCGCTTCTTTACCAAATGGATCAGGCACATTACTTAGCGGCAACCCTATATACTTCTGATATTCTTCTATATTGGAGATGAAATCAGGTACTTTTCTCATCGCATCTTTATCATCTGAAAAACAGATTAATTTCGTAGGAAAATTCGTAATCCTCTTAAAAGCCTCTTGTACCATCACAGTACGCACTACCTCTCCAAAGGTACCTATATGCGGCAAACCGGATGGACCATATCCTGTTGAAAAAAGCACAAATCCTTTTGAAGGAATACTATTGCCAATGTGTTTTAGTAGACCAAATGACTCCTTAAATACCCAACTATTAGACTGACTTGCTTCTTTTACATAAGAAGGAGACATGATTTTTCTTTATCGATTATACAGCAGCGTTGAACATTATGTTTGTTAAAATATAATTTGCAAACATGATTAATACCGAAGACCACACTACTGCTTCGGTAGTAGCTTTTCCTATACCTGAAGCGCTGTAATCAGAATTAAACCCTTGATAAAAAGATACAGAAGTACTTATCAGTCCGAAAAATACCGCTTTAATGAGTCCAGAACTGAAGTCTACAAACTTCAGTGCATTCATTGAGCTGTTAACGTATGTCTCATAATTGAAATCAAGAATCAGCACACTTACGACTCCTCCTCCTATTATTCCTATTGCATCAGCAACTACTACAAGAAACGGCATGCAAATCATTCCACTCACTATCCGTGGTATAGCAAGATATCGAATCGGATCTACGCCTAACGTATATATTGCATCTATTTGTTCGCTATTCTTCATGCTTGAGATCTCCGCTGCTATCTTAGCCCCTACTCGCCCCGTAAACATCAAACTACTCAGCACAGGTCCTAATTCTCTAGTAATCGACACAACAATCATGGTACTAAGCAGCATTTCCGGATTCATCGATGATAAGCCAGCATAGCTTTGTAGCGCCAAAACAGCACCTGTAAATGCAGCAGTCAAACTGATGATAGGTAAGGAGAAGAAGCCAAATTCCAAGATACAGCTTCTCAACATCACAATCGAAATCCTCTTCGTGAACATCATTCCAATTGCGCAAAGGATGAAAGAAGGTAATCTTCCAATATGAGCAAAAAAAGCGCCTACTGCTTGCATACGATCAGCATTCTCTACACTAATAAAATCACCGAGGATTACAGCGTAAAAATTACTAGTTGTCAATTGTACTTTCTGTTAGAATTTCATTCATCAGTATCGGTATCTTTTAATATAACACCTGCATGAAAGCAGCAGATATAGATTTGATGAATAGCATACGCATCAACTCTTATGAGCAGGCGATGCAGTATCTTACCATAATGCGACAAGTAAATAGCTGCGTTAACCTATATTCTTCAAAATTACCACTCAATAAACTTCTGAGATATGTAATGCGTTCGGTAGAATTATATCTCACTATATTACAATCTCATCCTAAATGTTCTACAATACTGGATATTGGAAGCGGTAACGGATTACCTGGTATTATATTAGGTATTCTTGGCACTAGAGTGATAATGGTAGATTCTAATATTAAAAAGTGTGCATTTTTGACATTGATAGTATCAAAGTTGCATTTAGATGCTAAGATTATTAATAGTAGAATAGAGGAGATAGATACAATGCAGGTTTGCACAAATGAAGACAATCGTATCATAATCACAGCATCAGCATTCTCAAGAGTGAAGAAATTAATAAGTATATGCATGGAAAGCTTCGAACTTTCAAACATAGAGATTTTTCTATTAAAAGGAGAAAATGTAGCAAATGAAATCGATGAAGCTTCTGAAAAGTTTACATTTCAAAGCAGTATCATCCATAGCGCTTATGATGCAAGATCTACAATACTGATATTGAAAAACATTTCTTCAAAATAGGTAACTTTTTCTATGAGAAGAACTTTTGCGTATCACATATGGATTCTAGTAAAGAGTATCGCAATAGCATTGCTATTAATGGTACTTTTCACATCGCTTCTCACATTACTACACATTCGACTTACACAGCATCAAAAACTATTAATACAAAGCATTGTAACAAAATACACAAAGTTACCTCATGATAAAGAACTAATACTGCAAAACGTAGATCTTAGATTTAAAAATCTACCATTTTCTGTTGAAGTTCAATGCGCTGCTTTTATCGCAGATAAAGCGACTTCACATTTTCAATACACATTGCCAAATACAAAAGTATCGCTCTCACTTTTACCATGGTCATTTTTTAAGATTGATTCCATATCAATGTCAGACTGCAAGCTTGATAAGGAAACTCTCCCTATACTGAGTCAATACATACAAACTACTGATTCCAAGTACAGTAATTTCAAAATACTTTCTAAATCACTCGAGTTAATGCCTCAAAAGATAGAGTTGCAAAATATCACCTTACAGTACGAGACAAATAAGCAAGTATTCCTCGAAAAATTCATTTTAAGCATAAAGAAAAGTAATCAAAAATACGATATAGAGAGTGTTGGTACAGTTATTAATAATGCCCAGCAATATGTAGCAAAACTTAATGCGCTTATTGAACCTCAACTTAATAACAGTAAATACGTAAGTAGCGCAATAAACGTCACTCTCGCAAAATATGCGCTATCCAAAGAACACACTCCTCTCGAAACTGAGTACAAAATTTCCATCAATCAAAATGCTCTTCATCTTTTCGAAATATCATTTAATTTTCACGACGCATATATAAAAAATATCCTCTCTCATAATAGCCAAACGTTGGACATCATTACTGGTCACGGTTATTTCGACGTACAAAATAAGACTCTCAATATCAATAATGGCAATATCTCTACAGATAATGGAGTAACAGCTAAATTTAATTTACAATATCAACATAAAATACCACAACTGAATTGCTCCATAAAAAATACTTCTCCAATCTCAAGAAATGACTTTTTCACATACTGGCCTCAGAAATTTGGGAAAAATACAAAGAAATTTATACAAGAAAATGTATTTTTCGATAGCATAGTAGAAGGTAGTGAACTTACACTTTTATATGCAGAAGATGAAGTAAAGCATTTCTCGTGGAAAGCAAATACGCTTAATTCCAAATTCGCTCCACTATCACTACAATTTCCAGTAATCTTTGGAAAAAATGTAGCTGTCAGCGGAGAATTTTCCAATAAAGAAACAAATGTGCATTTAGACGCTAAAAACGCATATGCAGATTTCTCTAAAATACTGGAGAAACATAAATTGCCAAAAAGCAATCCGCTATATATATCAAGTGGACAAGCTGATATCACGTTCGGTACCGACAATAACTTTGCTGATATTACGTATTACACCGAAGGTAAAATAATTTCGTACTTAGACGTCATAAAGACATTTTTCACTCAAAAATCCGTAGAACGCATTATCGATATAATCGACGATAACTTTGATGTGCAAAATACGAGAGGAACATTTCTAATGAATCTAAAATTTGATCTTTTTAAAAAAGACAACAATCCTGTTTTTAAAATAAACGGACACGCAAATAATGTATCGTTAAAAGAGACCTCGTATACGCACCAAATACGTCAGTTATTAGGATTAAACGTTAAATTCGATAATGTACTACTTTCTTGGCATGAAAATGTCATTCAAGCGTATGGTGAATTTCGTAATGCGAAAGACGTACATCAAGCTTTCCTTAACTATGAGATAAACGCAAAAAAAATAAGAAAGAACAACAATATTGGCTTTTCCGAATACAAAGAAAAAGTACAAGCACTCGCTAAGAAAAAAGATCTAGCAGTAAAGCAAATGCCACTCACAAAATCGAATGGCATGAACGAAATTGTCGTTCTTTCGTCGATTTATAGTCCAGTGTATTTTGAAGACGTAAAAATTGTACCACGAAATAAACTCAACACTTTAATTGCGCTAAGCATAGACGATCAAATAGCACTTAAATCAGCTAGTATAAAATGCCAATACGCTTCGATATATAGAAGCAATAATCCAGTAAATATCGCTAATGTTAGCATTGTAACGCATAATTTAAACGGTATTTATAAATTCTTAGTAAATAGTTCTGCAATTTCGTATGATGGCACCATCGCTATCGAAGATAAAGATGATGAGAAAATCTTTGTCATCACTCCCGCATATGCTACTTCAAAGGAAGAAAAAACGATAATAAAGAAGAGTAAGGATAATATATCTATTGATGTCAAACAGAACACTCTTAATCTCTCAGGATTGACTATTACAGATCTTTTAAACTTACGTAGCAGTAAAAAAGACAATCGCACCATGTCAGTATTACTTGATATAGAGAATATATTACTTGGCGAAAGGATCGAACTTTACAATACTATGCTGCGCTACATTCGCGGCAATAATGACAAAGATACAAAATTTACATGTCTCACAAACAGCACTGGCAATACCGGACGTTACGAAATTGCTTATGCAAATGATAAATTATCAATCCGTCTACAAAATGTTACATCATTGGTGAAAAAAGTTCCTAGCCTTAAACAATTTAAAAAAGGTAACGTGATACTTGATGTAAATTTTAAAACAATTGGACAAAGTCAATACATAGATGAAAATGTACTACAGGTGTCGAATCTCGATATCCATAACAATAAATTGATAAATACAGCTTTGCGCGTTTTATCTTTATATCCTAGCATGATAAATATTGTTAAGATTATCACCATGCAGCAGCAAATTGGGATACAGAACAGTAAGTGCTATATTACTGCACTGAATGCGAATGAGATATCTTTGATCGGATGCAATATAGAAAGTGATATGTTCACAATCATTGGAGAAGGAAACGCTAATATACAGAGAAATGAGATAGAATTTAAAGGAAAGATGATGCTTAAAACTTTCATAGATATACTTCTTCTTCCAATAACTACAGTCATACACAGAAAAGATTATCGACCTAAATTTACTTTTAATTTCAGAGATAAAATATTTTGAAATTTACAAATTTCCCGCTGAGTAGAGAGTATAAAGCGATAAAACATCTATAGTATAGTGGAAATATTTTTCAAACAGGTGCAAAATGGCCGAAAATTAACACTGCAAAATGTCGAAAAATAAAGTCACTTACATATGCCAAACATGCGGTACACAGTATGCTAAATGGGTTGGTAAATGCGATGGCTGCGGCTCTTGGAATACAATACTAGAAGAGTTAACGGATCTGAACATAAGTGGACTTTCTCAAAATCTTTCTAAAAAAGATGTTTTAGGAAGAGTAATAGCAATGAACGAACTTACTGCTTTAGCATCAGAACTACTATCACGATATGATACTGGATTTGAAGAACTGAATAGAGTACTTGGAGGAGGAATAGTTGCGCAATCCACAATTCTCTTGAGTGGCGAGCCAGGAATAGGAAAATCGACACTTTTGCTGCAACTCTGTAATAAACTTGCGCTAAAGGGAATACCGAGTATATATATCAGCGCTGAAGAATCACTTAATCAACTAAAAATACGCGCACAAAGGCTAAAGATTGAAGGAGATGATATAAAAATACTCACTACAACTTCATTGCTAGAAATTATAGCCACTGTAAACAGTAATAAAAAAAGCTGCGTTCTTATAGTAGATTCTATACAAACGATATACCTGGATGAGATCAGTGCAACGCCTGGTAGTATGAGTCAAGTAAAAGCATGCGCTTTCGAACTAATAAAACTCGCAAAACAGCTTTCAAATGTAGTCATTATAGTAGGACATGTTACAAAAGACGGGCAAATAGCAGGGCCTAAACTACTAGAACATATGGTAGATGTAGTACTGTCATTTGAAGGAGAAAACATGAAGCAACATAGAATCATCAGATCTATCAAAAATCGATACGGTGCTACAAATGATATAGGGATATTCACAATGTCAAACGATGGCTTAATGGAAGTCAAAAATCCATCTGAATTATTTGTTACACAACAATACGATGGAGGGGTAGCGGGCTCATGTATTGCAGCTTTCCATGAAGGCTCTCGCAGTATTATCGTAGAAATACAAGCCCTTACATCGCAGTCTTTTTTCACAAATCCGAGAAGATTATCTATCGGCTGGGATAGCCCTAGACTCGGTATGATAATAGCAATACTAAATTCAAGAATAGGTATCAAATTAATGGATAAAGAAGTATATCTCAATGTCGTAGGAGGATTGAAAATTAACGAAACAGGCATAGATTTAGCCGTTGCGGTAGCTTTATTATCCGCATATTACGGTATATTAATCACGCGTGACACCGTTTTCATAGGAGAAATAGGATTACTTGGTGAATTACGTCCAATCTCTTATATCGATAACAGACTAAATGAAGCGTCTAAATTAGGCTTCAAGAAAGCAATCATACCGAAAGAAAATCTCGTAAATGTTGCGAAATCAGAATTGCGTACATCTATTGAAGTGGAAGGATTCAGTAATCTGAAGCAAGTATTTAATAAAATAAAAACTGAATTTACCTCCGAGCCTAGGAAAGTGCCTACCACTCGCAAATAGGACATACTACATTAATCTGTACTACTCGGTACTGTATGCGCAATGCAAAAATCATTAGTAGGAAGATCGCTGGTCTTTACGCATACATCTTGACTATAAAACATACCTCCAATGCATTTCATTTCAGCGCCTGTACATTTTATATAATTTTTGAAATTCTTTAAATATTGTGTATTTTCTATATCACTTATAACGACATTTCTCCCTTCTGATTTAGCTTTTGATACAAGCTCTTGAAACTCTTTCACTGCTCCTTCACGCTTTGCATTTTCTGCGGCAGTACTACTATCGCATTTTCCGGTATTGGATGTTGATGCTTGAGTAGTACTCGCCGTTGATGTAGTAGTACTCGCCGTTGATGTAGTAGTACTGGACGCTGGTGTCGATGTAGTGGTACTGGACATTACTGATGAAGCATTACTGACAGTACCAAGTAGTATCGAGGCAAGATTCGGAATATTGGTATTTATCGTACCATATAAACTAAATATAGTTGTACCTGAAGGACTTATAGTGCTAGACGACGTAGACGTATTCAAGCTTTCAACTAAACCTAATGGCATCTCTACTTGAAAGTACGCGTCAGAAGATAACGTTACATACGGACCACCATTATAGCATGGCGTTAATGGCGAGCACGAAGATCCAAGCGTATCGCAACTATTGAATAAAGTGTTATCAGTTGCGCAAGTGTTGATAGTACGTCCATCTAAGAAAGTACTATACGATACTATACCTATAGAAACTGTGCCTGTAAATATTGCCGAATTTGATGTAGTACTCGTTTGTACAATATTAGTATTAGGTACCATAATGATGTAGTATCCACAACTTCCTCCAAAACAAAATGACTTAGACAAAAAGACTGCAGCACCCGAACCAATTACCTGTCCACTGCAATTAGTAAAAACCGTACCATTAGCAAGTAGAGTAAGCATTGGCATCGAATCACCAGTATATGTTGGAGGTAAGTAATCAATATTTACACCGGTAATACCTCCAATCTCACTGAAAAACGCTGTCCAACTTTGACCAAAGTTAAAATAACCATCAATATAATCAAACGGAGTTGTATCATTATTACATGTAGATTCCATAATAAGCGGAGGAGCTGCAGCAGTAGATGATGTCTGTGCTGCTGTACTTATTTGAGTAGTGGTAGATGTAGGTGTTGGAAGATTACTCGCTTTACCTAGTAATATTGATGAAAGATTTGGAATATTAGTACTATTAATAGCGCCATACAAACTAAAGGTAACCGAGCCAGAACCAGTATAATCTTGATTCTCTAAACTACTTGTAAGACTTAACGGCATTTCTATTGCTAAATAAGTATCAGAAGAAAACGTCACACATGGTACACCATCGCAAAGAGCTATGAACGGTAAACATCCAGAATCATCACTAAAACAAGCATTGAGTGGAGAATACGTAGCATATATATATCCATCTTCATTCATAACACCAACAGAAACTCCTCCACCAAATATTGCTGAAGTTGAAGTTATTTCTTTTAATGTAAATCTAGCACTCGGTACCATTACAATAGCGTAAGAATTTCCATTCCAAGTGAATGACTCTGATAAAAATGCTACCGTAGTGTTACTATCATTTACATTGTTTAGAGCAGAGACTGAGAAAGAGGTATCATTAACTAAGGATAGCATACTATTAGTGCCAGTATTATTATCCCCTATACGCAGTTCAGGTACGGTGCCATCTATTTGCGAGAAATTGACATATTCGAAGATAATAGTACTTGAATCATTTGAATTACTGAGAAACGCTCCGCAATTTTGTACAGAAATTGTCTCGCGATTCTGAGTCATGTTACAAGTAGACTGCATAATAAGAGGAATTGGAGAAGATGGTATAGCTTCTTGACTGATAGGAGAAGATACAGTAAGAGATGAACTGATTTGATCACCACTGCTGCTTACCGTAAGTGCAGGCCAAGTAGGATCTGCTACCCAAGCAGGTATATATGACGAGAGATTGGCAATATTTGTATCTGCTACTGTACCATACAACGTAAAAGTAAGCTCTCCTGAAGGTGGAGTACCAGCATTACTTGTAGCATACTGCGTTATCTGATTCTGAAAACTCTGAGATATTTCCACCTGAAGATATGAATCAGAAGACAGCATAAAGTAACCAGGCAGTATCCCCTGCGAATCACAAGGCAATACGTATTGATACGTATTGCCATACTGATCCATATTGTTTCGGATTTGATCTACAACACTTGAATAAGATGTAGAATAGAAGAGCGATGAAGTACCACCAGCAAAGATTACAGTACCGTCTACTATATTGACCTGTGGTAGAGGCTGCAACGCTAATCCTAAAACGTAATTGTTATAATATATCGAAGAGATAGGCGCTATATCAACATAATATGTTCTACCGCTATCAGTGCAACTACTAGTTACAACTAAATCACTATAAAACGCCACTCTTATAGTTGGTGTGGTACTGCTACAAGTATCACATTGACCTGTTGAATCTGTGTAGTAGTATATCGTTGTTACTTCCCCATTGTTACTAGGGAAAAAAGTGCAGCCTTGATTTGCTGTGAGAACAACAGTGGTATCATTTATATAGCCTGCCGTCACAGCACAAGTTTGTTGCATAAGGATCGGGAGAGTCGACGTAGTAGAAGACGTATTTGTAACAGTAATACTACTTGTCATATCTGATGAAGATGTAGGACTTGTTGTTTGAATGGTAATGGATGATGCATTTATTATCGTATTACTACTTGTTGTAGCATCTGTTGCGGTGCCTGTAGTGGATGACGCTGTTTGAGTGGTACTAGTAGACGCACTTGCTGTATCGTTATTGCAAGGTAAAGGTGGTAAAATCAAACTGTAAGTAGCAGCACCAGGCGCTGCACTATATCCATCGCTACACTGAACACCAACCATCGTATTTACATTGACACTTAAAGGGAGTGTTGTCGTACTAGTAGAGGATTCACTACTGGAAGAAGATGTAGATGTTTGTTTTAACTGTGCAACACTCACTTGCTGATCATCCGCATTATAAAACTCTACTGGAAACGGCATAACTTTTTGTATTGTAGCGTTTGCAACTGTACTTGGCACCGTACATTGCTGCGGAAGACTGACACATACAGGCTGAGGAGGTAATAATGCAACAGTATTTGCCGCATCACTTTGCGAATTATTCCCTGATATAAAATCCCATCCATTACCGGAACTCATTATGCACATTTTATCCGGAATGCTTGTATGTCGATCATTAGGACCGTTATAAAGACCTGGACAAGCAGCTCTATCAATGAAGATTTGCGCACTCACTTCAGAATTTCCTTGATTCTTATTGAAATAAGAACGTATTTCACTTATCGAAGGTAGATGTTGCTCGTACTTATTATAAAGACTTTGCAGATCTGCCTTCTCTTGAGTAGTATTTCTCATACACAACGCGCAAGAACAATAGTTATCCTCTGATACTATCGCCTGCGCATCCGATGAAATATTTTCCATCATTTTATTTTGCGCATTACTCTTATCATGCTTGTATTCACTTTCTAAATTTTCGATTCCACTCTGATTACTTTGTGCAAGAGCAAGTAACTCTTGGTTATCAACCATAGGACATTCATTCTTTCCATCTCCACAATAGCAATATTCCGCTCTTCTACTCATCCAGCCACCAGGTATGTAAAATGGTATCGCATCAGATGCCGTGTTATCAACTTTCCAAGATGAACAATTCCAACAATGTCTAGGCGGACACATCTTACTTTCTAAGATATTTTTCACTTTATTAAAATTATCCTTAGCTTTCGCACGATCTGTAGAATCTAAGAGTTTTGTGAGTTTTTCCACTTCAGAACTCGTAATGATTTGAGGATTATTTTTTATATCAAGTTTTATCTCTTGTGCATAAAACACTACTTTTGGTTTTATTTCGCTTAACGCCGTTTGTACCTTAGACTCAAATGCTGAGATCTTCGCAGATGCTTTGCTATCGTCAAAAGTATCAAATATTTCGCAATTTCTACCACACTCGCCATCTGATGAAGTAAGATATATATACTGCTGTTGTGCATTACTACTTAAAATCAACGCTTTAATGTTCAGATTATAAATGTTAGTAGCTATCTCATTTGCATAATTCTCAAATGCTACGATAGGTTGAGTATAACTATAGTATCGTTTTATAGTAGGAGTACCTTTCTTCTCATACACGGTCGTCGTTTTAACAGCATCATACTGCTTAGAAGCAATAACATACTCCGTTATATTATTTGTAGACGATGCACTGTCACTTTCAAGAAGAGTTGCGCCATATACCTTATAGCCGCTGGATAATGTACATGCTGGAAGAGGAAATTTTGGATTAAGATTTGTCCCAAGACTACATTTTGCAGGCTGAGATTGCGTACTATCGGTTGGCGTAGCAACTAAATTATAATTCGAATCAAGAGATAATACATCGCCATTACTATCATACCCTATTGGTACTAATCCAGAAATTGGCGTAATCGGACCATTTGTAGATTGTAGTATCGCAACTCCAACTGACTGCGCAGTGGTATTGCTATAATCATAGTATGGTATAATTACTATGTTCGAACTTTGGCTGATACTAGGACGCGGTATACAACCTAGCGAATTTGAAGGCCAACCATTGGAGAAATTCTGAGTAACGCATATTTCGCTACCATCACTAGAAATAGATGGACAAAATGAGCCCATTATAGATGGTAGAGATTGACAAGTTTGAGTTTTTGCGCTGAAAGAATATTGCAATGTTATCGTTGAGCCAGAAGAATTTGAATTTGCAGGAGAAGACTGGACTTGTACTGTAGGCATATCAAAAGTACTATTTGGCGATTGTCCTGGAATGAAAATTGTTACTGGAGGAGTAAGAATCTGATTAAAAGTCGGAGGTGGAGGAAGAATGATCATTGGTACGCATCCAATTACATTTTTTGTGCGAAATACACTGTGCAATTGAAGGTAATGATCTTCTACTATTCCACACACACATCCAAGCGGGGTAGAAGCATCACATACTTGCGAGAAAGACTGTAATATAGTGTACACATCAGATTGATCTGATGTTAATGTAGAGCTATCAAAACCATCTGTAGGATACGAGTACAAACAAGCAACCAAACCTCCTGCTTTTTTGTAATAAATACCACTTTTACATAATGAACCTCCGGAATATGATCTAATATCATTTACTTGAGACGGGCTGAATGTAATCGTCTTCCTACTTCTTAGAGCATCGAAGCCGCATTTAGTAGGAGATATTGGCGATTTATACGAAACGCATTCGTAAATCAATAATTGATACGAAGCATCAAACGGATCAGGAGAAGTAACCTCTATCGTACCACCTGTCAATCGACGAAGATGAAGAGGCAATATATCGCTATTACAGTTACCAAAGTATATTCCATTAAAATCTCCGCAGCTTCTTTGTGCTTTATTAATATTCTCTGCATACGCACAACGCACTGCACTCGATAGCAAAATCAGTACTATAACAAACGCTATCGTATAGCACTTCATCCAAACTGCACTTCACTTTGTATATCAAGATTGTACATAATATTTATATGATTAAAATATATAATTCAGAATATTTCTTTTTCCAATAAGATGAAGAAGTATTATTCTTCATCAAAGGGAAGATTCTTAACAATATTTTCTTCATAACAAAACAGATATAAGTGATGTTCATACCTTACTGCCATAATAACTCTCAGTGATACCTCACCTCCGCCAATCTTCACAATCAGTATATCGGATGGCATAATATGTAGTGATAACCCCATACAAATCTCATACTGCCTTAAGTACGCAAATGAATTCTCTACTATCTTTTTTAATAGATGTTTTCCACATACACGATTTATCACAAGATTCGCTTCATATAAGAGACTTAAAGATCTTGTCTTACTTTCGCTGTTATACTGCATGATGTCTTTATCATATGTAAATGTAGTATTAATAAACGAAATTGCATACCTCTGTATCTCATTAAATTCACATATCTTAGATGCTTTAAAACTACCTCCACCTCGTAAAATATGCTCTACTGGTATTGGTACTTTTTTCCCATTTTTACGAGAAATAAAGTGTATCTTACCGTCATCTTCGACGATATCGAATAAAAATATTTCCTTCAATTGCTGAATTATCTCTTCGCACGTCGAATTCTGTAAGATGAAAAATCCATCTGTTTTGTCGATGAGTTCGGAAGTTACTACTTTGTCCTTAGGTATCTGCGCTCTCTCACACAAATCTTCAATAATTATAGCAAGATAACACGTATCGAACTTTCCTTGCACATCATGCCCTTTCTCCCACATCTCAGTATCATTCCACGCATCAAGCCTCTCAGGCCAAGTAGGATAAGGCCTAGCATCCCAGGATTGTAAAAACTTCCGTTGAACGCATTTCGAATCCTGCCATCTTTTTTCCATTGCGCAAATAGCAACTTTTTGCATTCGGAAATCCAACTTACCGTTAGAGTGTATTGGAAGAGATGAAGTCTCATCAGAAGGCAAAAATGCACTTGGCTTGTTGGTAGCTAAATGCACCGATGGAAAACCATATTCCGTAAACCAAATTTTCTTACTTTCCGGAATCCACGAAGTTACAGCGCCATCGGGATTATAATGCAAATTACTCCACCACCATTCAATATTCTTCCACGCGTATTTTTCCGCAAGAGGACGCTTTTTTTTACCAGAATCTGTATATTCGTAAAAATAATCGTACCCCTCTCCACTATCAAAACACTTTATAAGATACTCTATGTCATAGCTAGATGTTGTATCTTCCGTCAGAGGCATGTAATTATTTATACCAATAAAGTGTATATTTGGGTCGCTCCACAATGGATCTAAATTATACCATCCACCATCAGTATGATGATATTCTAACCAATGCGCTGCATACGACACCATAACATTACCTGGTATCAGTACCCTTACTATATCTGCAAGTTTTTTTAGCTCTTTTATTGCGACAAAATTTCCATCATTATCTCGACATGATGTAAGACTTACAAGCTCTGAACCTATAAGAAAGGCGTCGAGCAAGCCACTATGCACTCTCGCATAATGAGTAATAAAGTTATTGTAACCCTCCTCTTTATTAAAAAAATTACTCACATCAGATGCATTACATACCATCTTTCCACTCCATGGTTTATCTTCTCTATTCACTAACAAAATCGGCTTTAGCATAACTTTATATCCTCTCTGTTTCAAAGTTGATACTATTCTGTCAACGCATATAGTACCTGCTGTACCGGTATATATTAATTTACCATTTGCATCTTTTTTTATAAGCTCAGCAGTATCTCTTGTATACTTAGATACTACCCACGTGACTGGATTAGTAGCAGTATGATCACCTCTGAATTCTACTCCTGGTCTTATATCTGCATCCTTTATGTCATATGTAGTAGCAAACCAATATACTGTAACACAAACCCATCTAATGCCTGGCATAGCACGTTTTAGCTCGTGAAGAGATACTATTACATCTGCTGATCCTGCAGTATGATATTCATTTATCTGAAAATAATCTCTTCTCTGACAAGTACCTGCTCCTTCGGGACATTCAAGGTATCGAGTGTTTGATAATGTATCATATGTAAATTCTCCATTACCGATCAGATTTATAGCATCCATTGCATATCGCCTTCTGTATTCTGCGTCATATATACCGGAGATTTCTGCTTCTACTTTAATCGAGGGGCTATAGTCAGACGCTGGAAAGTTTTGAATAACAATATAAGCTAGCCCTTTATAAGGTGTAGAAAGGTGCTGCAATCTCATCGCTATCAGCGGATCTACCGTTTGGTCTTCTGTGCCGTAGTATACTCTAATTCTTATATTTTTTTGAATACCAATATTTTGTCCGTTAACTAGTATGTGGCCGATATTAAAGATAGGTCCTCTACATATACCTACTGCAAAGGATTTTACATAAACGTACGATGAACCACTACTATCCTCCTCATCTCTGATACTAACTACTTTATCAGCCCAAATCACATGACACTGCATTCTACATCGTCCATATACTACGGGTATTTCTATTTCCTTCGGTAAGCTGACGGAAGACTTTTTTGAAGATGAAGAGCTAAGGATGAAATCGTCTCTATCGCTATTACTAATAAGCGGATCTATAAAGCGCGCCTTTAACATCGCTACATGTTTACCAAGAGTAGCGCGTATAATGCGATTTAACAAACGATTGAACATCTTATACATCCACTTTCTTCTAAAAGAGCATCGAAGGTGATAGATACTCTATAAACGCAGTAATAAGATCCAGGAAGCCGTCATAATAGGACTTCAGCTACTCAAAACTTTAGAGATATTGCAGTTTTCTCATGATTAAAGAAACATTAACAAAAACTCTTACAGTTGTATAACGATATCATCAGTTTTATAATTCTCGTAAAGTCTTTCTACAATGCTACACGATTTAAGTTACTAACATGCAATCTTCGAAAATTATAAATGGTACTAGTTATGCAGAAGAAATTTTTACGCTATTGAGAGAGGAAATACGTAATCTCAAAAAACTTAATATCGTACCTTGCATCACTGCTATAATGGTAGGTGACAATCCAAGCAGCGATACTTATGTCAGAATAAAAAAAGCTAAAGCAAAAGAACTTGGTATAGAATTTCATATACTGAAATTTGGAGAAGATGCTTCATTGAAGCAACTATCCGATACTATATCTGAGGTAAACGAAAATTCTAAAGTAAACGGTATAATAGTACAAATGCCTTTACCGCAGCATATGCTGGAAGATTCTCACATGCTACTTAATATGATATCGCCACATAAAGATATCGACGCTTTAAATACATACAATATCGGCGGTCTCATATCCGGCACATCTCATATATCACCGTGCACTCCGCAAGGTATAATATATATGCTAAAGAAGCTATTTCACAGCAATATTCAAGGAATGAATGCGGTAATCATAGGAAGATCGAAAATTGTTGGATTACCATTGAGTCATATGCTATTACGCGAAAACTGCACGGTCAGCATATTGCACAGTAATACAAAGGATATAGTACAGCATACAAAAAATGCCGATATATTAATCGCTGCAATTGGCAAGAAACATTTTGTCAAATCACATATGATAAAGGAAGGTGCATGCGTGATAGATGTAGGCATAACACGGTACAATTCTAAACTATACGGAGATGTAGATTTTGATGATTTATATCAGAAAGTATCCTTCATTTCTCCCGTACCTGGAGGAGTTGGCCCTATGACTGTGGCATGCCTCATGAAAAACGCAATCACATTAACAAAGCTACAGCATAATCTCGCAATTAAATCATAATTGATAATGTAATAATATGGCTTTATCATACTCGCAATATAATCAAGCTTAGTGAAGCTCATGAAATTTCTGAAAACTATTGCACTATTAGTAGTATGTAGTGCTTTTTCACTTTCGTACTCAAGCGCTGCAAATATCACTCCAATGCCTCTTAATAAAGACGGGCGCATAAAGCTTATACACTATAAACCGAACTCTGTAATAAAGTTCGTAGGTCATTACTTGTATAATTCAATCATAGAATTTGCACCTGATGAGAAAATCGAAACTATATTGATGGGGATTTCAAGTGGATGGCAGTTACATCCTGAAGGTAATAGGATATTTCTCAAACCTATTAATGATAATGCAGAAACGAACATGACTGTAATCACCAATATGAGGATGTACTTTTTCGAAATGCATGCCGAAGAAGCTAAAGGAGTAGATGATCCTAATATAGCGTTTGTAACAAAGTTTGTTTATGCGCAGCTTATAACAGATTTTCCGTCAAATGCATCTTCTAGTACAACGGGCGCAATGCATCAGCGCGTAGATACCCCGCCGGATTTGAGTAAACCTTCTCTTTATAACTTTAGATATCAGATAAGCGGTATTGCAATGTCGATAGAACCAGTACTGATATTTGACGATGGATATTTTACTTATTTCAGATTTAAAGAAATGAATGGTTCTATACCTGCGATATTTGCAGTAAATGATAAATTAGAAGAAGCTATGGTAAATTACAGAATCAGTTATGGATACGTCGTTGTGGAAAGAGTGGCAAATAGATTTACGTTGAGAAACGGAAAAGATGTAATATGTGTTTTTAACGATGGATACTATAGACAAAGCGATACCTTTAAGGAAATTATGAATATCACAAACATGAGTTAGACGCTTTAATTACGCCATAAGATGATTGACTGCAAAAATTTTTCCCGTATTATCAGACTCGTAGTGTTTTTTTTTAGATATGTTTTCGCCTAAAAAAACGAAATTTCGTAAAGCATTTAAAGGAAAAATCAAAGGTGCAGCTTCAAGCGGCACTGAGCTTTCTTTTGGCTCGTACGGATTGAAAGCGCTTGAACCGGAGCGCATAACAGCAAGACAGATTGAAGCTGCAAGGGTAGCAATAAACAAGAAGCTTGAACGTGCTGGAAAGTTATGGATAAGAATATTTCCTGATATTCCGGTATCAAAGAAGCCAGCTGAGGTAAGAATGGGCGGCGGTAAAGGTGGTGTAGAGTACTGGGTCTGTCGAGTCAAGCCAGGTAAGGTATTGTTCGAACTCGATGGAGTTACTGAACAACAGGCACGGGCAGCCTTCAGCTCTGCAGAAGCAAGACTGCCTATCAAGACAAAATTTGTCAAGCATATGTTTAATGTAAATTAATATTATTTATATGAAATTCAGCGAGCTACATGGTAAAACTCTAGAAGAGTTGAAGAAGATAGAACTAGAACTGAGAGGTACACTTCTAGCAAAGCGTTTATCAAAGAATGTTGCTGGCTATAAGTTCGTCAGACGCGACATCGCTAGAGTAAAAACTATGATTACCAGTATTTGTAAAAAGAAGGTAAGTTAAGCGCTATAGCTTTTTTGAACTACGCATTGTAGTTCTTGATTTGCTTGTTTCTGTAGTACCTTATGAAGCTTTCTGTTATTACAGGTAAAATTGGTAGCGGTAAGAGTACCATACTATCGTCTATTAGAGATTTAGGCGGCGTCTGTTATTCTATGGATGAGCTTTCGAACATCGTATTACAAGTTTTATTAGTTGAAGAAGTACTTGCATTTTGCGGCGATCAGGCTGTACTTATAAGTGATAACATTCAGATATCTCACGTATATCAGTCAATATTTGAAGCATGGAAGCGATTCCCTGATGAAAATATCAACGATTTCATATTACAAAAACAGCATGGTCAATCAATCAATCTCACAAAAAGACTTGCAACTCTAAAAGCACTTACGCAAAGAAATGCACCACTTCCGCCTATTATCGATAAGAAGAAACTTACTACTGCTATTCTAGACAAACCATTCTTGCTTCAGCAACTAGAAGATATGATATATCCTATTACGCTACGTCTAGCGTTACACTATCTTCATCAAGAATTTTCACTTCATCGTACTACATTGTATCTCGAACATCCTCTCGTAAAACTCGATACTTTACTAAATGAATTACAAAACGTGTTATACCGATTTTTTATCATAGAAATTAACGCAAATTTGAGAAAATCTCGCCTTCATCATAGAAACGTAGATACCTCTCTATTACAGATCTTAGAAGAGAAACAAGATACCGAATTATCAGTACTACTACAACGTGCAAAATCGCAGATTACAAGACTCCATGGCAATACCAGTTCTCTATCTGCAAGACAAATCATATCTGTTAGCGAAAAAAGCCACACCTCCTAAGATAGGTCAATTTCACACGACATAATAAAAAGTAAACGCCCTTCCGTCACAGCCATCCCTTACTTAAGAGTAGCTTGAATCTCTTTAGTGCATTGCGTTACTACTTCCTTAATATGCTTTACATTATGCTTTGTTAATTTAGAAGCAGAAGTGATAGATAATACTTCTTTCAGCAAAGAAAGTAATTTCTTAAGCTTCATCTCATATAAAATAACCGATCTATAATTAGAGTTCTGCACCTCGATATCAGGCTCTGATACAATATCATCCAGCTCTAACACATCAGCGCTTATTCCTTTTAGCACTCCTGAAGAAAGCATATGCTTCACTTTATCTACAGCGTCACTCTTATGCATAAGTACAGCACAAATACTATAATACAAAAATTATACCTCTAACCACTTTAAACGCAATACACTCTATCCACCAAGTATTTATTACTACTCATCTCCAAAGTACATATCTTTGGATACAAATATATTAATAGCTGCACCTTGATCGACTTTCATGATAATCTGCTGTGGAAATCGATTATTAACAACATTGTTTGCGACGCTTTGAAATGAACTAGAAGCTTGAGAAAGTGCTTGAGAAAGTGCAGTAGTGGTTGTTGTGACTCCATTATTGTTACCTCCACTATTCGATACAACTTCAGAATCACTTTGATCTGTCATCTTATACGTTATGATAGGCACTATGAAAGATAATAAAAACGCACTTGCTAGCTGCCCTGCCCAATGATCATCCATATATCCTTGTACACCTAAACGCCCTAATTTATCGCTAGATTTCGCATCTATCTTAATATCGATACCAGTAGGTGTAATCAATCTATTCCATATCACCGCAACTGTAACCTGCCCTGCGGTACCTTGCGCTGAATAAGTTCCTACTACTCTTGATCCTTTCGGTATTAAAACATTTCTACCATTTTCAGAATATACATCTCTAGAAATGACTGCTCTTATAATGCCTGGATCTGAAAGTGCAGTACTGATCGCATTCTCTAATACTCCTTCAATAATTTTTCCTTGTAACAGAGTTCTATCTAAATCTGACAATTTCATTGCCATTGTTTTTGGAGAATCGGAAGGCTTCATTTTGACCTTATCTATTACTCCTCCATCAAAACCAAGAAATTGCTGATTATTAGAGTTCTTATCTTGTGTTTTACTGCTTCCTCCAAATACTATCATATTCTCTCCAAGAAGCTTCGAAATATCTTTTGTTCCCTTTATAGCCTTACCTACTGCTTCAGCATTTTGTGTAACCGGCATACTTTGCAATTCATTTTCATTATTATGCTGCACTTTTACAGATTCTGGCGCATTATCTTGAGATTCTTCATTACTTGATACTATAGCTGCAACTGGAGGTAACGGCACAGAGACTTTTGGAGGTTCTAATTGCGCAAGCGTAGGTGCGACACTTTGAGGCGCTGGTTGCTCAGGTAAAGTGATAACTTCTGCTTGCAATACCGCGGCATCTACCACTGGCGCTTTAGGCTTTTCTTTAGTTCTAAAAAATAGCGAATAAAGAATGATCACAAGAAGAACTATGATACATCCAACTACAATCTGATGAGAGAGAGGAAGGTTGAGAAATTTCGCAAGAACAGTGTTATTTAATGAGTTCTTCACTACTTGCTGCTTGTTATCTTTTTTATCCTCTGCAACATTTTGAGATTTAGTTGTTTTCTCGTTTTGCGTATTATTTTTCATATGCTTTTAACGAAGATTTTGAATGACTACCGCTTCATCACCAATCTTGACAAAGAAATTCTTTGCCACTGTATTTACAACGTAATAATTTTTCACCTTTTGCACTGTTAAAGGCTTCAATTCTTGTCCATTTAATAGGAAAATTTTAGGAGTTTGAGTTGAAGCTTTATATTGAAAGTACGTACTATTAGAGTCATCAAAAACAGTGGAAGGATAAGCATTTTTATTTCCTCTTACCATTAGATAATTGAAGTTATAAGGCACAATCTCTTTCACAGGCTCTTCTGATTGCTCAATCTGCTTAGTAAGAAGTTTTTTATCATCATTTTGATTTGTATCTGGATAAAAGAATCTAATTACATATGCAAAACTATCATCCAATTGATTGGCAAAATTACGAGTTTCAATTTCGAAATAGTATTTTCTCTTATTAGTAATAACTGTCATATTTGTCGTAACATCATCTTCTATCGGCTTTATAAACAGAGTATTACCAACAACGGAGAGTTGCCATGCATAGCTATTACCTAATGAGTAAGTTTGTAGTATCTCTCCTTCTCCAAATTCTATACTAGTTTGATATCCTTGAGATAGAACGAGAGGAAAAACTTGATTCGGACTGTAGACGAATTTCTGAATCCTCCTATCTATTGTAAGAGAATTATCATACTGTATAGCCGATGAAGAGAGTGGTAATAACAAAGCTAGTACGCAAAAATAAGCTATAGCACCTTTTTTTCCAAAATACATTATTACGTAATTTATTATCTATACAGAAATACATTGTATAGATTCTTTTAGTGCTAAACAGAAAAAGCAATACAATTTATTGAAAAAAGCAATTTTCTTATGGACTTTGCTACTTATAACGACGATACACTTCTCTCTTTGAAGATTTTGCTTATACTTTTAGTTTAGAAAAGTATTTTATAATGGCATATTGCTATGTTTTTTATCTATTTGTTGCACTTTTTTATCACTCAACATAGCGAAAGCATTACATATTTTAGAGCGAGTTTTATAAGGCTCTATCACATCATCTAAAAAACCTCTTGAAGCTGCTATTTCAGGAGAAGCGAACGCTTGCTGATACTCAAGTATTTTCTGATTTGCATCTTTTTCAGAAAGATTATGCTTCTTATACAACACCGATACAGCACCCTTCGCGCCCATTACAGCAATCTCCGTATTGCACCAAGAGTAATTTATATCTCCTGCTAAGTGTTTAGAACTCATCACTATGTATGCACCACCATAAGCTTTTCTTACTATCAAAGTTACTTTAGGCACTGTTGCTTCAGCATACGCAAAGAGAAGCTTTGCACCATGCATTATAATACCGGAATATTCTTGCTTTACTCCAGGTAAAAAACCTGGCACATCCACTAATGTTAGAATTGGAATATTCATAGCATCACAGAATCTCACAAATCTTGCAGCTTTCAAAGAAGCATTAACGTCTAAACACCCTGCTATTTGAGTTGGTTGATTAGCTACTATACCTACCGTTCTACCGTCAAAACGGCCAAATCCTACTATTATGTTCTTTGCAAAATCCTTCTTTATTTCAAAAAAATCTCCTTCATCTACTATTTTTTCAATTATATGCTTCATATCATATGAACGTGATGAACTCTCCGGAATAATCTTATTTAAGGCCATTATTGGTCTATCTATCGGATCTGTAGTACTACGAATTGGCATATTCGAATTATAACTTGAAGGTAGGAAATCTAATAACCTTTTAGTTTGCTTCAAAGCCTCAATATCATTTTCAAATCTACAATCCGCGACACCACTCGTCATTGTATGTATCTTGGAACCACCAAGCTTCTCATGAGTAACATCTTCATTAGTTACACTTCTCACTACATCAGGTCCAGTGAGATACATGTACGATGTCTGCTCTACCATAAATATAAAATCTGTTAGCGCGGGAGAGTAAACAGCGCCACCAGCACATGGCCCCATTATAACGGAAATCTGAGGAATTACTCCGGAAGCTTTGACATTACGAAGAAAGATCTCTCCATATCCCGCTAAAGAATCTACTCCTTCTTGAATTCTTGCACCACCGGAATCATTGATAAATACGAGAGGACAGCCTATTTTTACCGCTAAATCTTGCATTTTATTGATCTTTTTCGCTTGCATTTCGCCTAACGATCCACCCATCACAGTAAAATCTTGACTACATACGACTACATTTCTGCCGTTAACAGTTCCCCATCCTGTTACTACACCGTCACCAAGCGTGACTGAATTCTGCATATCGAAGTTATTACATCTATGATGTACAAATGCATCTACTTCTTCAAAAGAATTATGATCTAAAAGGACTTGTATTCTCTCTCTTGCACTCAACTTACCTCTAACATGCTGTTTTTCTGCAGCTACTGACTCTGCTTTCGAGATACCGATAAATTTATCTATCATGCGCGCCTATATTTACCTTATGTAGCTGTTTATACAGCATTTTGAACTTTTAAACAAATGTTTTAGCTGCAATTGCATAGTGCTTTTCTATATTATATCTCCGTTTCCGTAATATATAAGAATTCTGGCATTACTGGTGCTTCTTCTTCGATTGCATTTACAACCTCTTCTCTCAAAAAATGGAGATTTTCTATCATATTTACCGTATTTCCAATAATAACTTTATGAATTGGATCATTCTTACCATAAAGGCTTTTTCCCGTAGTAGCGGCATTATCAAGTAATTTCGATAATGATTTCATACCATCAGAAAGCGCATTACAGAGTGTAGATTTCTCTTGTGCATCACATACTGAAACAGAATCACGTACTTTCTGTGCGGTACTCTTTGGATTTTTAAATGCAGACAATCCATAACTATCACCTAATGCGTCTAACATGTTGCCAGCAACATTTAATTCTTTACTCAGAGATTCTTTATAAAGATCCTGCACAAAAGTGGTTATCTTAGATAGAGCGCCACTTTGAGTAAATTCGAAATTTTTTGCTTCAAATATTGCGAAATCAAATGTGCCTCTTAAATGCGCATAATATTGAGATTGATATACGTTAGACACAATACGCGAGAATATTGTACCATCACTAAAATCATTCAATTCATTGTAATGCTTACTCAGTAAATGCTGAAGTTGCTTCACGTTAATAGAAGAATCACGATACGATAAACTATCACAGTAAATCGAAGACAGCTTCTCATTTATATTTCTCAAATAAGGACTAGGTGTCTCAAAGATCGAAGCTTTACATGGAGAATGTTTACTATCGTGATGAAGTGTAAAAGAAAGCGTTTTAGTAGTAGAAAGAAACATGATATAAAAAATATAGAAAAATAATTAACATCTACGAAATAGTATATATCTCTCTATATAGTACGACTGAATTTTCTAACATAAAAAGATATATTGTAGTAATATCTTAATATATTATCTTAATATTGTCTAGAAATTTTTACTTATAAAATGTATAATGCGCGGAAATCTCAAGAATTCTTCTCTAATCTTTCTAAATATTCTTTTAAGATTTTAATATCATCGTAATTAATTTCATTATTACAATCACTTTTTTCTGGCGCGAAATCCTTATTATTAGAGAGTGATTTATAGAAATTGCATTGAACTGCAGAAAGCTTACCAAGAATCTCCACTATCGAAGCAATATAACATACCTGCTCTCCACTATCATCGTTAACTGCAGCAGTGATATTTTTAAACAAGATAGCACATATCCTATTGCTAATCTCTGATATTTTTTCATACATCTGCACTTGTGTATCAAAAAACTTCTTTTTAGTAGCTATTATCGATGTATAAAATATGCATGCACTTTCATAGCTGTAACAGCTACTACTCTATACTGGAAGTCCTTCAAATCACTTTTTACTCTCTAACTCTACCAATATATCTCCAGCTGAAACCGAATCACCTACCTCAACATTAATTGAAGTGACACATCCATCTACTGCACTATGTAACACATTTTCCATTTTCATAGCTTCCAAAGCTATTACAGGCTGCCCTTTCACAACATCATCTCCTTCTTGAATCAAGATATTCGTTACAATACCGGAGATACTTGCGATAATATTGCCAGAATCTTCATCACTCTTAGGCTCTTTCATATATTTTAGCATTTCCGCTGCATACGGAGTATATATCTTGGTATCTACAGTAAAATCCATGAAAGTCAGCTGAACACTAGAAGAATTATAATGAGAAATAACCTGTAAACTATACTCTTTTTCATTGACGGTACATTGAAACAAATGGCTACCTACCATCCATTTTGCGGAAATATCAAATCTACGATTCTCTATGGAAACCTTATAGCCATCTTGAATCTCATGCACTACTACTGGATACAGATGATTGCGCATGGAAATCACCCATCTTGTACCAATCCAAGTGACATCTCCGTGCTTTCTTCTATACGCAGTTGCGAGATTTCTTTTATGGTATGTAAGAAATATATAGCTTGCAGCGCTTAATAAAACAGCATTTCTCTCATCTTCTATAGAAAAAGTATCTTCCTGTATAAATAGTTCATCATCTATGAAATTCGTAGATATCTCGCCAGTAATAAACTTCGGATGAGAGAACACTTTTTGTAGAAATGAGCTGATATTATGAGACACTCCCGTGATTACGTACTCGCTTAGCGCGATCCTCATCTTTTCTATTGCACTCTCTCGATCTTCACTCCATACACATACCTTGCTGATCATAGGATCGTAAAAAGGAGTGACACTACTGCCTTCTCTGACGCCTTCATCGATTCTTAACCAATCCTTTTTCTCCGGCTTTACGTAAGTTAGTATTTTACCAGTAGATGGAATAAACCCGGAAAGAGTATCTTCAGCATATACTCTACTCTCTAGTGCCCATCCGTTACATTTTATATCACTCTGTTTAATGTTCAGTTTCTCACCTCTTGCTACAATTATCATCAACTCCACTAAATCTACACCGGTGATCAACTCTGTGACAGGATGTTCTACCTGTAATCTAGTATTCATCTCCATAAAATAGAAATTTTTCCTCTCATCTACAATGAACTCAACAGTTCCTGCCGAGTAGTATCCAACTTTTTTAGCAAGTGCTATAGACTGTCCATACATCTTTTTTCTCATTTTCTCATCTACAAAAATACTCGGCGCTTCTTCGATAATTTTCTGATGCCTTCTCTGTATTGAGCACTCTCTTTCATATAAACATACGTAATTTCCATGCGTATCTCCAATTACTTGAATTTCTATATGTCTAGGATTTTTAATATATTTTTCTATAAACACTCTCTCATCTGCAAAGTTATTCTTTGCTTCATTCTTGGTAGAGCCAAAAGCCATTTCCATACTTTCAGGAGTACTGACTACTCTCATACCTTTTCCCCCTCCTCCCGCAGCAGCTTTCAACATTACCGGATAGCCTATTTTTTTCGCTATCTTTAATGCATTTTCCAAATTCTTTACTTGCCCTTGTCCACCTGGCACTATGTTGACTCCTGTTTCTGCAGCTATCTTTTTTGCAAGTACTTTATCTCCCATTTTTCTTATAGATTCCGAAGAAGGACCTATAAATGTTATGCCATTTTTTCGCATTAACTCTGCAAATCCTGCATTCTCGGACAAAAAGCCATATCCTGGATGGACTGCATCTGCACCTGTGCTTTTCACTGCATACAATATCTTCTTTGCATTTAAATAACTTAGCTGCGCTGTAGAAGCGCCTATATATACAGCTTGATCTGCCATTGATACATGCATGCTATCGAAATCACTCTCACTATAGACTGCAACTGTTTTAATACCCATACGCTTAGCAGTACGTATTATGCGACACGCTATCTCCCCTCTATTCGCTACAAGTATTTTATTAATCATGGCACTCAATTAATTCTATAGCTTTCAGAATTGCTTTACGCATTGTATCACGTGCTACATACGTACACTGCATTACTTCACGTGAGATACTATTTATAAAAGTATTTTGCAATACGGTAACTGCATCCTCTGAAATCAGATCGCATTTACTAAGCACTACTAATTCTTTCTTCTCCACAAGAGTTGGAGAGTATTTTGCAAGCTCATTACGTATGGTATAATATGAAGCAATTGGATCCTGATCTGTGGCATCTACAACATGTATTAGCACATTACATCTTTCAATGTGCTTCAAAAATCTATCTCCTAAGCCTAAACCTTCACTCGCACCTTCTATTAGTCCAGGTATATCAGCAAGTACAACTTCTGTATTCATATCTATTCTAAATACTCCAAGTTGAGGCGAAAGAGTAGTAAATGGATAATCGCGTACTTTCGGCTTTGCATCAGTCACCATTGAAAGAAATGTGGACTTTCCCGCATTAGGAAGTCCAATAATACCTATATCTGAAAGAAGCTTTAAACTAAGCCATATTGAAAATGTATCACCTTTTTTTCCTTTTATTGCTTTCGTAGGTGCGCGCGACGTAGAACTCTTGAAACACGCATTACCTGCACCTCCTAAACCACCTTTAGCTATCATCACTCTCTCTCCGTCTTTTTCTAAATCATGCATTAAATATGAATATGTGTCATCAAATACTTGAGTACCTGTCGGCACTGTAATAATTAAATCATCACCACTCACACCAGTCTTATTATTACCACTTCCATTAGCACCATTAGTACTTATGAAATGTTGCTTATAACGAAAACTAGCTAACGTAGTCATACTATCATCTGCAATCAAAACTATGTTGCCTCCACTACCTCCATTACCTCCATCTGGTCCGCCAAACTCAATAAACTTTGCTCTATGAAAACTCACCGCTCCATTACCTCCATCACCAGCTTTCAGATGTATCTTCACTTCATCTATAAAGAACATATTTGACTTTAAACGAAAATTATTGTTATAGCCTACTACTATCTGTAAGCACGGTCAAATTTATAAAGTTTCGAAGATATCATATTATCATAACAGTATGAACAGAAGGAAAAATATCGAGAATCTCAGAGAAGGATATCACATTTTTAAAAACACCTATTTACCGCAACATAAAGAATTATTTAGTAAGTTATATCAACAAAATCAAAATCCAAGCGTGTTAGTAATATCATGCTCAGACTCTCGAGTAGAGCCATCTATTATAATGCAATGCTCACCAGGTGAGATATTTGTAATACGAAACGTAGCTAATATAGTACCGCCGTATGAGAAAGATGGAAATTATCACGGTACTAGTGCAGCATTAGAATTCGGAGTAACTGCTTTAAATATCGCGCACATACTAATACTTGGACATAGAAAATGTGGAGGTATCGAAAAACTTATGACTACCAAGTATCGTAATAACAACAGCATGGCATTTTTGGAAAAATGGATGAGTATTTTCGAAGATGTAAAAAGAGAAGTAGAAAATGATGGTATTTCGATGTCGATAGAGGAGAAGATTTTGCTATGTGAAGAACGCGGTATTGTAAAATCTATACAAAATCTTCATACATTTCCTTGGATAAAAGAAAGAGTAATGCAGCAAAAGCTATTCATACATGGATGGCTTTTTGATATTGCAACAGGTGAAATGCTAGAATACAAAGCTGATACCAATCGCTTTACAGCATTATAAAGTCATAACTCACAATGAGAGATTGCATGCTAAAATCATAGTTGAAGAATTGAAGTCTTATGGTTAGTATCTGAGATAATGCGATCGTGGTGGAATTGGTAGACACGCAACGTTGAGGTCGTTGTTTCCGCAAGGAATTGAAAGTTCGAGTCTTTTCGATCGCACCACTTACTCCATGCAAGCATTTTTCTCACGATAATATGAACAGCATTCCTGAGCACGTAGGGATTATAATGGACGGAAATGGCAGATGGAGTACGAGAAATTGCATCAATCTGAAAGACTCATATTCGAGAGGAGCGGAAGTCGCAATCAACACTATCAAAGAATGTATAAGAATCGAAATAAAGCATCTTACTCTCTTTGCATTTTCCATAAATAATTGGAAACGTAATAAAAGCGTCGTAGATCTGATAATGAGTATAGGCGAACAATTTATCGATAACCTTCTAGACGTATGTTTAACAGTGAAAATCACCTTTATAGGAGAAATTAGCAGCTTAAGCGATTCTATCAAAAGTAAGATTGCTTTAGCGGAGAAAACTAGAAATGAAGGAAGCATGCGACTATATATCGCATTAAACTACGATGGCAAACATGAAATCTACAATGGTGTAAAAACATTACTAGCAAAGCATCGAGATGATAATCTCGTAATGGAAGATTTGAATAAATATATCAATCCGCATAACATCCCCGAAATGGATCTAATGATCCGCACTGGAGGAGATAAAAGACTAAGCGGTTTCATGACATGGCTTTCAACTTTCTCTGAACTGTATTTTACAGATACGTTATGGCCGGATTTCAGTAGTAAAGAACTAGAAGAAGCAATTCTGTACTACAGAACAAGGAAAAGAAACTTCGGAGATAGTAGAATTTAGCGCTAACGTTACTATAACCCTGTAAGCCACCTATAATCAGAATTGAAGAACTGTCTTATATCGCAAATTTGATGCTTTAGCATCGCAAGCCTTTCTATACCGCCTCCTAGCGCAAAGCCGCGAACTTTTTTCGAATCGATCTGACATGCAGTAAGTACATTTCTATGTATCAAGCCACAGCCTAAAAGCTCTATCCATTTATTACCTTCTTTGTGATACTGAATAGATCCGCTATCCTGATCTATAAAGCATTTTAGATCTACCTCAAAAGACGGCTCTGTGAACGGAAAGTAAGATGAGCGAAATCTAATTGGAAGATCAGAAGTCTGAAAAAACATTGATAAAAATGCTTTTACAAATCGTATCATATCTACAACGCTTACATTTTCACACTGTACATTGAAGCACTCATATTGATGAAACATCGGTGTGTGAGTTGCATCGTAATCAGAACGATAGACTTTACCAATTGAAGCTTTCTTGCAAGGTAAAGTCTTTTCATCACTTAAGTATCTAATTTGAGTAGTAGTAGTGTGAGTACGTAATAAAAGTCCATTAGTTGAATGTGATACATAGAAAGTATCATGCATATTTCGCGCAGGATGTCCTTCTGGCATATTAAGCGCAGTAAAATTATACCAATCATTTTCTACTTCTGTACCTTCTAACATGCCATATCCTAAAATTTTAAATATCTCCGTCACATTTTGTATTGTGGAAGATACTATATGCTCGCTACCTATATAATTACCGCTTAATCTACCAGGAATTGTCACATCTATTTCTTCTTTCTTCATTTTTACATCTGCTTCCAAAACCTTCAAACGATTTTTCAGCTCTAAAATGGCATCATTTACCTCTTTGATAGCAGTATTAACTGCCTGTCCGAATTGCTTTCTGTCCTGATCGCGCACTTTCGCAATTGAAGATGCAATGCTTGAAATAGCGCCACTTCTACCTAAATACTTCACTCTTATACCTTCTACCTCCTCCGTTGTCGTAACACGGCATATTTCTTCTCTAAAATTTGATAGTGCTTCGGATAATAGCTCTAGAAACTCTTGCATAATCTGTAAAAACTTAATTTTATTTTTGATAAGCTTTTCTCAATTCGTCTTCAACTTCCTTTGAAACGAAGGGCTTTAATTCTCCATTAAACCTCGCAATTTCCTTGACAGCGGAAGACGAAACGAAGTTTGAGTCACTCGCAGAGGGTAAGAATACAGTAATGATGTCTTTATTTAAAACGCTATTCACATGCGCCATCTTAAACTCATACTCCAAATCAATCGAAGATCTAACTCCGCGTACAATCGCGATAACGTCATGCTCATAAGCGAAATTTACCAAAACTTTTGGCGGCAAAGGTAAGACTTCGACATTTATCTCACGATACGGCGCAATCGTACTTTTGACCATAGATACTCTTTTTTCCACTGAAAAAAGCAATCTTTTCTCAGTATCCGATGCTACTGCTACTATTATCTTATCAAAAAGTTTAACGGCACGTAACAAGACACCGAGATGCCCGTTTGTAAATGGATCAAATGTACCAGGGTATACTGCAGTCCTTACCATAATTCAGCAATTCAAAAATTATGACTGAATTCTATAAAATGACGTAATTAAAGTCATTACGCATTCGAACTAATTTTACCATTTTTTCATAAGTATGTTGGAAGCACACAACGCTGACATGAAAGCTGTTTCAGCTCTCATTACACTATTGCCAACTTTCCATACGCCAATATGAGGAGATTGCTTTGCTAAAGATGCAAAGGAACGCATTTCATTTTCTGACCATCCACCTTCGGCTCCTACGATAAAAACGACATCTTTTATATGATTTTCTACTACATACTCATTCAAGTGCTGAAATTTTTGAAACTGATGAACATGTTGGTACTGCAACAACTGAGTATGTAATAACACTACCAGCACATCAGAAGATATCACTTCGCTAACAGCTTCGGCAAAAGTATTTGAAATCCTTACAATAGGTATCTTAATATTATCAGACTGCTCTACCGCACCTTTAACATAAATAGGTATCTTTTTTTCCGGTATTTTTCTGCAAACAGTACGTTCTGATAACATAATTGTCACTTTCTCCACTTCGCATTCCACAATTTTAGAGATAAAAAACTGAAGATTATACGATTTTATAGGGCAGAATATTATATGAGTACTACCATATACAGCGCCAATACTATGATTTTCAAGCTTTTCAGTTATCCGAATTATGACTTTTTTTCTTATTTCCTCGATACAAGCAAGCCATCTATCTCCAGTCTCATTTAGCACTAGTATCTCGTCACCAATCTCCTGTCTTAAAACATTTTTGATATGATTAGAATCCAAATCTGATAGCTGTATATTCTCATTCAAAGAGAAATCTTGCGCGGGTAAAAACAACTTTCTATACTTGCTCACTTTTCAAGAATACTTGACTATTTGCAGTTAGTGCTATACTTAAACTATACTTATGACATGTCAATAGAACGCATATGAATATAAACGATCTAATCAAGACTCTCCGTGGTATGACTCAAGCGCCAATCTCTGAGTGTCAAAAAGCGCTAAAAGAATGTAATGGCGATCTCAACAAAGCGGCAGAGTTTTTGAAGAAAAGCGGTGCTGCGATACTATCAAAGAACGCCGATAGAGCAACAAAGGAAGGAGTAGTATGCCTTAGCATGAGTGAAGATCGAAAGAAAGCGGTAGTAGCAAGGATACAGTGTGAAACTGATTTCGTCGCGAGAAGCGAAGCTTTTCTAAAAGGCGCCTCTCAAATTGCAAACATAGTACTTAATAATGCCCCTAGCGACGACATCGATACAATTCTTGGATATACCTATAACGGAGTAGGAGTAAGAAACATTCTTGAAGAATTAGCAGCTTCTTTAAGAGAAAATATCGTAGTAAGTAAAGTGACTTTTATTGCCAATAGTTCAGGAAAATTATACAAATATATTCACGGTAATATGGGTAGTGATTGCGGTACGATATGCTCCATCGTTGCTATCGATTCTGATGTAAAAAGCGAAGCAATTGAAACACTTGGAAAAAACATCGCAATGCATATAGCAGCTGCGTCTCCTGTCTCTGTAGATATTCAATCAATACCTACCGATTTCATCGAAAAAGAGAAAGCTACAGCAGAAGAAGAAGCTAAAAAAGCTGGAAAACCTGAGAGTATTATACAAAAAATCGTCGCAGGGAGAATGCAAAAAGTGTATGAAGAATCAGTACTACTAGAACAGAAATTTATCGTAGATAACTCTAAGAAGATTTCTGAAGTTCTGTCAGATATAAAAGGAAACGTAAAAGTAGCAAAATTCGTACGCATGCAACTGAAGGAGTAGCATATATATGAGTACCGAGATTGACGATGTAGTGTATGATGCGGATTTTCAGATATTTAGGTTAAAAACTGTAGATAGCACGCAACTGTATGCAAGGAAGCTTATTGCTTTCAGCGAGGTAGAGCGTGAATTTGTGGTAATTGCAGATGCACAAGTTGATGGCATTGGCACAGGAAGCAATAGCTGGATAGGAAAGAACGGTAACTTGTTCATGACTGTCGCTTTTCGCTTAGATCCGAGTATGAGTACAGACTCTATACCGCAGTTCTCTTATATTGGTGCAATCTCCGTAGGAGAAGCAATAGCGCAAGAATGCGCATTAGAACATATAAGATTATCGTATAAATGGGTAAACGATATTTTATTAAATTATAAAAAGTGCTGCGGCATATTATGCGAGATATATCGAAATCAGTTTCTACTTGTTGGAATTGGTATAAATATAAAGCACTTTCCAAATCTTGTTGAATTACACGAACAATGCAATATGCCGTATAAAGCCACATCAATTGAAAACGAAGGCCTACAGGTAAATAAAATTCAACTTGAGAAAAGGATACTATACGAGTTAAGGAAAATGTATAAACTGTGGAAAGAACACGGATTTACACCAATAAAAAAATTATGGATGCAAAGAGCAGAATATCTAGGAAAAGACGTTACATGGAGAAATAATAACAACACGACGAAGATAGGGAAATTTCTCGGCATAAATATGGCGGGAGAAATGCTTCTACAAGTTGAGGAGAATCATAAACGCACAGTGATAAAGTTACGCACCGGTAGCATACGAGTACTAGCGTAATTACCGATTTTGATGGTATTTAGCGAGATAATGCAATGTATCTGCAACTGATGAATATGGTAATGATTGTACAATAACATAATTCTAATTTAATGATTAGTATGAAGCAGTATATCTAAAATGACGTAACGTATTGTGGATATACCATAACATCGTGATATCAGTGACGCACTCTTCTCAAGGCCATATGTTCGAAAGTTCTTGCACGAATGTTTTGATTAACGTATGTAACTATTGTACTCTTTTTATAGGTGATTTTGTGGGATGCAAGGTGTCGTACTATTGTTGTGCGGAGGCTTTAACTCTAATCATCACACTTCTATAGCTTCCGCACAGAACGTTGCAAATCTCATGCAAAAAGGAGGCATCAATTTTGCAATAGTATCACTTACACATTCTAAGAAATGCTATCTTCTCAATCACTCTGAGTTAAACATTTTTAGGGAGTTCAATGATATTAATATGTTGAACTGTCAAGAGGTACAGTTATTCATTTCTGATGGCTTAAAGTTCGTTGCAGGCGCTCATTTTCTTAAATATGAAGTAGTTTTTTCCTTAATATCTCCGCATGATGAAGGCGCAATGATGCTACAAAGTATCATCGAGTGCACAAATACGAAATACATTGGAAACAATCTCTGCGATACTTTAGGACTTTATAACAGAGATATAATGTACAGAGTATTGGGTACATTCGGTGTGCTAAGCAAAAAGTACGTCATACTTGATCAAGAGACGAAATATGAAGATGTCGATACATTACTCGGTGCAGGTATCATCATCGCAAGATCATTGAAATGTGAAATATCGCAGCAATTTTACGCTTTTGATAATTATAACGAGTTCGAGAAACTGAAAGCTTTCATTACCACGGGAAATTATAAGTTATGTTTAGAGAAGAAATATCATCACTGGGAAGAACTTGATGTAGTACTTCATATTTTAGATTCAGAAGTTACTATCATTAGTATGAGTTATGTAGAATCTGAAATAAGAGGTGGGATTACTCACTCTCATAATAACGTACCCTATAAAGTTCTATCGTATCAGCCTAACCTCTCAATACATCTTCTAGAACAACTAAAGCGCAGCGTACAAATCATATGTCGTACGTATAAACTCTGTGATACTGCGCAAATTCGCTTTTTTATAGATGAAAAGGAAAATCTATATATCTCTGATATATATGCGATACCACATTTCACAAGTGAATGGTGTCTTTGGCAGTATGACAGAGTGTTAAATTTCGTAGAAACTTTGATAAAACACGCATCATGCAAGAAAAGCCTCTTTAATGAGGTACCACTTTTCAGTGCTCACCAGTAACCGATTATACTTGAAGTAGTTTATCTTTTCTCTTTATTGCAATAAGTAGTATCAAAATTAAAGCCGTCAACAATTTCAAACATGATGGCGCAACTCCAACTAACATTGCCACTCCTTGTATTTGTTGATATACGACTGCGCCGATTATTGGTCCTAATATTTGTCTAACAATCCCTATACCTCCTATTATCACTTCTCCAAGCATTAACGACACAAGTGCATGTACTAAAATGCCGAAGCCCATTCCAATATCGCTATATAACTGAATTTGCGTGGTGATAGCGCCTGCGACGCTACTTAACCCATTACCTAGAAATAGTGCAAGAATATAATATTGCGACACTGGTATTCCGTATTTTTTAGCAAATTTTATATTATAGCCCGTAGCGCGCATTCTAAGCCCTTTTTCAGTAAATAAAAAAGCTATCAAAGCAACAGATATTGCAATTAGAATAAATGCTACAATTCCAATTTTCATACAGTAATCTCCACCAATTAAAGATGTATGATAGTGAAATAGCGGTACATTCGGCGCTCCTAGAATATACAACGATATGCTGTAAAGCATTGTACTAGTAATAATACCGGCAAGCAGTGATGCAATTCGCAATTTTAATATCATCGTACATGTTAACATTCCTGCAATACCACCACCGATAAAACATCCAACTATTGCGATATACTCATTAACATGTGCTCTTATAAAAGAACAGCACAACGCTCCACCAAGCAAATAAGCACCTTCTACCGTCATATCAGGTATCTTCATGAATCTAAACGGAATAGCAAGTCCAATCGATACTACTGCTAAGATTAAACTTTGTAGGAAACCTACACTTAATAAATCGGTAATCATATATGTCATTTTCAGTACTCACGCAACAACTCTGACAACTCATGAAAAGTAAGAGAGCTTTTCTCACTTAACGAGACATCGTGCTTCAATTTTCCTTTGCTTAATACAATAATGCGTTCTCCATATTCCATCGCTTCCATAATGCTATGCGTTATCATAATAACTGTACAAGAATTTCTCTTACTTTTCGAAAGTGTATACGAGAGTATTTTCTGCTGAGTATTGACATCAAGTGCACTTGTATGCTCGTCCAACAATATCAAAGGAGGCATATTAATCATAGCCATAACAGTTGCTATCGCTTGTTTTTGTCCTCCAGAAAGATTTGCTACTCTATCATAAATGCGTTTTTCTAGCCCCATATCAACTTCTGATAAGATATCAGATATCATCTCTTTATCTTGAGAAATAAATCTTAATCCTGCACTTCGATTCTTACCAACAGCGAGTAAGATGTTTTCAAACACAGTCATTTCACCAACTAAACTACTAGCAATATCCTGCGTTACGGTACTAGTGTTCAACATTCTGAATGTATTCGATTTCGTAACATCGCACCCGCTAAATAACATCTTTCCGCTGCTAACCTCATACTCACCTGAAATACATTTCATTAATGTAGATTTACCAGAACCATTAGCGCCCATAAGAGCGCATATTGTTCCTTTTTCTACTTCAAGCGTCACATTATCAAGTACCAATTCTTCGGAAAAAAACTTACACAGATTGCTTAATTTCAGCATTTTACCGATTGAATGTATCAATCCACGAATGGTACAACTGTTAGCGGATATGTCAACTATTTTAAAGATACAGTTGCACGTATGCAGTATTGATACTATTCTTCTGAATAATTCAATTATACCTACGCATGTTCGCAATTTTTAACTTTGATAATCCGTGGACTGACAACAAGAGTGACAATAATAAGTCAAATTTTAAGTCTTCGCAAAAAAATTTCTTAGATGAGATATACGATTCCTTCAAAAAGAATGCGCCAAATCTGACTGGAATGCGCGGATTTTGGCTTGGAATTGCGTTACTCCTCATCATAATTTTTGTAGGAAGCGGATTATATCTCATAGAACCTAACGAAATAGGAGTAATAGTGAGATTTGGAAAATATGATAGAATAAGCGGCCCTGGCTTACACTGGAAAATACCTGCACCAATAGAACAATTGGATGTCGTCAATACTACGAGAATAAGAAGAGAGCATATAGGATTTCAAAGCGTCAGTTCAGAGGAAGACAGAGACTCAATGCTGACAATAATGAAACTAAGAAGAACTGATACCACATCTGATACTGATAATAACGAAAGCTTACCAAGCGAAAGTTACCATCTAACAGGAGATGAAAATGTGGTTGATTTGCGCTTTTTTGTGCAATGGAAGATATCAAATCCGGTAAATTATATTTTCAAAATCAAAAACACAACAGAAAAAGAGAATGAAACTGTAAAACTAGCAGCACAAAGCGCTATGAGGCAAGTGATAGGAGTTGTAAGCCTTTATGATGCACTATCTGAACGGAGAAGTTATATAGAGCAACAAACGCATAACATGTTACAGGATATTTTAAACTCTTATGAAAGTGGTATTGAAGTGGTAAGTCTAGGTATTTTATACAGTTATGTTGCACCTGAAGTGCGTGATGCATATAGAGATGTACAAGCTGCAAAAGCAGATCAACAAAAGTTAATTAACCAAGCTGAAGCTTATAGAAACGATGCTCTTCATAGAGCAAAAGGAAATGCAGATGAAATAGAACAACATTCACTTGGATATAAAGAATCAACAATAAAAGCGGCTTTAGGCGAAAAAATAAGATTCGAGTTAATGCAAAAGCAGTACGCTGCATCGAAAAATATTATCAAAACTAAAATGTACATGGATGCTGTACAATCTCTTCTCGCAAATAATAATAAAATTATCACTGGAAAAGATGTAAAAGTTTTCTTGAGTACATGGAAGGACAGTAGCACCGATAGTAAAACTGCAATGAAAGAAGAAGCTTTAGATTAGAATCGTAAATTTTCACATATAGCGCTATGATGCGAGAGTCTTCATATTTTTTCTTACTGTGAAAGTTTCATTCAGCGCATGTGAAGACTTGCATCTGCATTTACAGGATGGTGAAATATGTTGCCTTCCAACAGATACAACATGGGGACTAACATGCGATGCGACAAATATAAATGCAGTCATAAAACTGTTCTATCTAAAAAAACGACTGCATGATAAAAGTGTGCCAATTTTCGCACCATCAGTAGAAGTAGCTGCTAAACACTTTGAAATAAGCACTCTTGCTGAAAGATTAATCCATCGGTACTGGCCAGGTAAACTCACACTTCTTCTTCCAAGAAGACAAACTAATCCTGCGGCTATTGATTACATTCATACTTCCATTATAAGTTCAGAGGAAAAAGTGGCAGTTAGAATACCAAATAGCAGTCGTGCTTTAAAAAGTATGAAGGAGAATATGCTTATCGTAGGCACAAGCGCAAATCTCTCTGGTGCTACACCAGCAACTTCATTAAAAGACTTAAAAAAACAAATAACGCTGCATCACCATATCGGTGATAATATGAATGTGCACTATCACACTCTTGATGAAGAATTGGTTGTGCATGGTATACCATCCACAATATTGGACATTACGAACGATAAAAATCCTATACTAATAAGAGAAGGCATTATCAAATATGACGAAGTTATGAGTTATATAAAACAATGTGGATTATTATAGTACTCTGCTATAAGCTTACATTATGAACTGAGTACGTAGGCATGTATCGACATGAGAATATATATCTCTTCTCCGCATGGTAAAATAGCAGAATGCACCGCATCTAAAGTAAGTTTTGCAAGTTTGAACGGTGCAATGGAAATAATGGATAATCATGAAAATTTCATAGCACCCCTAGTAAATACGAACCTTACCGTTGCACGCACTGATACAAGTGATGTTATTGCATTTGATGTCACCAGCGGCGCAATAAAAATGGATAACGGAGAATGCTTAATATTGCTGGAATTGTATAAGACTTCAGATAGCAATTATTAGTTTCTCTACCTATAAGCACACATATAATTGATTTTACATCAAAACACTTCATAATAGTTTCAGTATTCATTAAACAGATACAAAAAAGGTAGTGTGGAAAAGATGTCTATTATTACAACTGTGTTTCTTATTTTTCACAGTATTTGCTTGTGCTGAAGATGTACCACCTCAAGAAATAAAGAAAATTCATAAGAATGCAACAAAAAGCAAAAGCGAGTATAAAAGATATCTAGAAAGAAAACATTTCTCAGAAAAGCGGAAACATAAGAAGGTGCACATGAATATAGAATCCATGAGAGAAAAGTTTGGCCACGAGGAGCAAGTTGGCGCATCAAACGTTCATGATCGTTCCAGTGCAAAAGACTCTAAAAGAGACACGCAGATTGACGAAAAAATGCAAAAAAAACTAAAAATAGATCATAGTATTGCAAAAGATTCGACAAAAATAGATGAATCTCATAAAGACAATAATAACAACGCAATTGAAGCTAAAGATTCCAAAATAAAAGAGACAGAAAGTCACAAGCAAAATATTACCGAAAAAAGCGATACTATTATTTCCACACAGAAAACTACTATCGCAGTTCCTCACTCATCCAATATCGAAGCTGATCTAAAAGAGCAGCCAAAAATAACAGATGATCACACAAGCGTAAATTCAGATGCGCAAATAAGCGCGAAAAATAGCAAAGAATCAAAGCTAAGTAATTCAGTACATGTCAATAGAACTGATTCTATGACAAAATCAGAACAGAATCATCAACATACTACTAAGCATGAAGATAGAAATATCACATCAAATAGAGAAGAGAAACCTCATGGAAAAGAAAAACCTAAAGTAGGATTTAAGAATAAAAATCACTCAAAACCGCTACCAGATTTCGTAGTCTCAAGCCAAGAAGTAAAAATGTTAGAGAATATAAGTTCGAGAAAATACTATAGTAATGATGTATCACCTTCTGGTGAGCAACGCGTCAGTCCATTTTATAGCATAGAATACTCAACGATGTTGTTTCATGCTGTTTCTCAGAATGACTGCTTTGCGATAGCAGCGCTTTTGCAGAAAGGAGGTAATGTAAACGCGCAACTTACTGGCGGAGATAGCGTATTGTTGTACGCGGTAAAGAATAATAAAGTAGAAGCAGCTAAATATCTTGTATTAAAAGGTGCTGATATAAATTTACAAAATTCTTATAAAGAAACACCGTTACATATCGCTATAAAATCTAAAAATTTAGAATGTACGTCTTTGCTATTGTACTATAATGCTGATGTTCTGATTAAAGATAAAGATGGTAAAACGCCACTCTCATATCTGAGAGGAAGCGATACAAGTTTTTGTATACAAGTATTTAGTATGTATACAAACAAGGAAAAAGCTTTAATCGATGCTACAAGAATGGGACTGCTGAGTAGCGTTAGGTACATAATCAAAAGTGGCATAAAGCCAACAATTACGGATGAAAATGGAAATACTCTTTTAATATTAGCAGTAAAGAACGGAGATATTAAAATGGTGTCGTTACTACTTGAATATGGTGGAGAACAGCTGAAAATAGCTAATAAAGCTGGAGAAACAGCTATGTCTGTCGCGGCAAAAAATAATTACACTGATATTACGTCTATATTGAAAACATTTCAAATTCAAGAAGAATTTAGGAAAAGCTAATTACTACAACTATATATAAAGCATATTCTATAATTGTGCGCTTAGTACTTTTGTCTATATAAAGTACGACAAAGCATCATATGAAGAAGCATTATAGACGTTGAAAAATTCTTAAGTAATTCGCATTTACTCATGATACTGTCTTATTTTTCAACGAAGGAAAGTAATCTACTCAATAATAGCGACAATATGCGCTTCTTCATTCGACATAGAAATCACTGTGATTTGAATCGCGAGACATTCATTAAAGTTTCCAACTCTAAAAATCTTGAATTTTTCTCTTCTACAGATCTGCATATAACATACTTTCTTTAGAAGCGGTGCGTTCTCTTTTATACATAAAAAATGAATATTTTTACTAACATAATGCTGTTTATCCAAAACTACTTTATGATGCTATAACGGTACTATAGAGCAAATATTAGCAACTATGCAGATTACAGCATAATCCTCTTAATTAGCATCTAACAAATACAATGAGAAGACTATTTTCATCGAAAGAATCTTAAGTAATAGAACATATTCTAAAAAAAGATATGAAGCATAGTCTAAGGTAGGTATATAATCTCAAGGATGACATAATTTCAAATGAGAAAAGACGATGCAGTGCTTTTTATCAAGTGAAAATCGCGCGTGATAAATAACATCGCACTTTTTGAGAGATAAAAATATACAAAGCCGCTGTGCGATACATTTCTGCAACATCTTCTTCTTAGAATCGCGTATTAATTTATCGAAAAGTCAATCTACACACACGCTGCGCTTTCGCCACGGAGATAGCACTACATCTATCATAGCAACGCAATTAACTTGCAGAAGACATCTCTTATAGTATGAGTAAATACGCATCAATCACGCATTAATTTATCGAAAAGTCAATGCTGCGCTTTCGCTACGGAGATAGAGCTACATCTATCATAGCAACGCAATTAGCTTGCAGAGGACCTTCTCTATAGTATGAGTAAATACGCGTCAATCGCGTATTAATTTATCGAAAAGTCAATGCTGCGCTTTCGCTACGGAGATAGAGCTACATCTATCATAGCAACGCAATTAGCTTGCAGAGGACCTTCTCTATAGTATGAGTAAATACGCGTCAATCGCGCATTAATTTATCGAAAAGTCAATCTACACACACGCTGCGCTTTCGCTATGGAAATAGCACTACATTTATACAGCAACGCAATTAGCTTGCAGAAGACATCTCTTATAGCATGAGTAAATACGCATCAATCACGCATTAATTTATCGAAAAGTACAAATCTACACACACGCCGCGCTTTCGCCACGGAAATAGAACTGCATCTACCACAATAAGCAAAAGACCTTCCCTATAGTATAGACAAATCTATATTATTGTCACTTGAAGCACTTTTAGCGATAGCATCCACATTTTCTGGAGGCCAACCACTTATTGTCATACAAAGATCTAAGCCGAGATGACGTAGTACACCTTTTATTTCAGATAGAGATTTTTTACCAAAATTAGTCATCTTTAATAAATCTGCTTCTCTTCTTATCACGAGATCTCCAATATACTTGATATTCGCATGAGATAGACAATTATGAGATCTTACAGATAATTGCAAGTTACTCACAAGAGTAAAAAGCTTCTTATCAAATGTCTGTGTCGCAGTTGTTTTAGAAACGCTTTCTTCACTCTTAGATTCCTCAAAATTGATAATTGGCGCAAAATTATGTTGTAGTATACGAGCAGCTACTCCAAGAGCAATATCCGCAGCAATACTAAGGTTTGTCTCTAAGGTAATTTTCAGAGTATCATGCAAAATCTCCTCTTCTATCTCAAAGAAACAATTACGTACCGGAGAAAAAGAAGAATCGCAATATATCGGAGTATCTTGAAAAAGGTCTGGATGCAATGCTCTATTTTCATCAGATGTAGAGTAGCCATAACCGCCTTTTATTACGAAATCCACTTCCAATACGCCATTAAACGTCGGCGCAAGTGTACACAGATGCGCATCTTGATTAACTATGACAACATCATCAGGAGTTGATACATCACGCGCAGTCACATCTCCTCCTCTAGATATTTTCAAGCTGCATTTATGTGTACCTCCATCTTTTACAATAAAGCTGAGTTGCCTCAAATTATGTATGAAATCCACGGTATCTTCTCTCATTCCATGTATTTGAGAGAATTCATGTTCCAATCCTTCTATTCTGAGGCAAATCATAGCACTACCCCATATAGAAGACATCAAAACACGTCTTAATGCATTTCCGATAGTAATGCCAAAGCCCTTTCTGAGTGGAGAAATCTGAAATATAGAAGTTCCCTGGTGCATATATGTACAAGTACATACTGCATCAGGGAAACTTTTCCAATTACGCGTAAGCGACTTGCTTATTTCTTGCATGACTACTTAAATGAAAAAATTAACCAAAACAGACATCTAGCCGTTAAATACGTCTTCTTTTAGGTGGTTGTGTACCATTGTGTGGCACAGGCGTTCTATCTTCTATTGCCGTCACAATCACCTTTTCAGCCACAGCTCTCACTGCTGATTCACGTCCCGCACCAGGACCGGAGATCTTCACCGTTGCAGCTCTCAATCCGTACTGATCGTAAGCCTTCGTTATCGCACTTCGTGCAGCTATCTGTGCGGCATACGGAGTAGATTTCTTTGAACCTTTAAAATTGTTAGCGCCGGATGACGACCACGCTATCACGCAGCCATTCAGATCAGTCACGCAGACATAAGTATTATTGAATGACGCCACTACGTGAACAATACCGGAGTACACAACTTTTTTCGCCATAGGATAAATTGATTAACAATAATTATAATAAATACTCTATTTTGTAGCCATTTTCTTTCCTGCAATAGGTACTCTCTTGCCCTTCTTCGTTCTCGCATTAGTGCGAGTACGCTGCCCTCTTAACGGTAGCTTTCTAAGATGACGTAGTCCTCTATAGCAATTGATCTCTATCAATCTCTTGATGGAAGTACCAACGCGTGCTTTTAGCATACCTTCTACTTCATACTCAGAGACGTACTTTCCGATCTTAGCCAACTGATCTTCTGTCATGCTACTGACTCTCATTTCTCCATCTATTCCAGCGGCTTTACATATTTCACGTGCTCTGTACAAACCTATACCGTATATGTAAGTCAAAGCGATAAAGAGTTTCTTACCGGACGGAATATCAACACCTACTATACGAGACACATCAAACTAAGATAATACAACAAACTGTACATACTGTTATATTGAGATTTGTGATTTAATCAAGTATTTTTTAAGCTGTAGAGTCGAGTGTACTTCCTTCATCATGTTCTCCATCATAAACAAGTTCTTACATAAAGGTGTTATAATAAGTACTGGTGGCACAGGTGGACATGTATTTCCTGCACTTGAAATAGCGAAACATGCCCTACAACACTGCGATGTAGTATTAATGGTAGACAGAAGAGGTCATGCATATATCGAAGAGAATACACTAGAATTGCTAAAAAAAATAGCGAAACAATACGATAGAAAATTTGTATTCAACGTCACTACTCTTCATCACTCTGCGAAGCTGAAATTTATTTTCGACTTAATAAAGCAGCTTTACATCGGAGTGCGCATTGCTATCAAATATAACTACTCCGTATGCATAGGGATGGGAGGATATGCTACTGCAATGCCTATTATTGCATTCACATTATGCAATCTACTACGCTTCAGTACTTTTAATATTCTGCTGTGCGAACAAAATGCAACACTCGGAAAAGTCAATCGAGTATTTGCAAATTACCTTCCAAATACTACATTGCTCACTACTTACAAAGACATCGTGCTACCGCGTACCAATGTACCAGTAGTACATCTCGGATTCATAGTACGTGAAGAATTTAAACATTATAAGGAAACAACGCACTCGAAGCTCGATGACTGCTTACGATTATTCATGCTCGGCGGCAGTCAGGGCGCAGCTACTCTCACAATGACATTGGCGGAAATAATATCGAAACTTCATATTGATACCGATATTCGCGTATATCAGCAAATATCAAAGTATAATGATGTCGAAACTATCAAAGCACTATACGCTAAAAATAAAGCGATTCAATCTTGCGATATTAGGCATTTTTTCGCTGATTGCTGCAGCATAATGGCACAATCAGATATCATAATATCACGGGCAGGTTCCTCTACCATAGGAGAAATTTTAACATTAAATAAAAAAGCCATACTTGTGCCATTGCCGAATTCGACAGACGAACATCAGCTTCTAAATGCAAGATATATCAAAGCACATCACGGCAATATATATTTAATCGAACAAAAAGATCTAAATATGAATTCAATAAAAGAAGCCATTACAATACTTTCAAATTCATCCAATAAAAAGTAGGTGATATACGCAGAAATTTTATTTGTACTAACTGACAGCTTTATCATATTATCATCTAGTTACTAAGAAAAACATAGGATGAGATAATGAACAGCAGAAATCACGTAGTAATTAGTGTAGACGCTATGGGAGGTGATAACGCACCACACTTTGTGATTAGTGCTATGAACGAGTATGCAAAGCAAAATTCGGAAATTCGCTTCATACTGTGCGGTATTAAAGAGGAAATATCTCCTTTATTATCTCGATATCCACTTCTATCTCAACATATTGTGAATATCGTGTATTCTGGTGAATCAGTGAAAAATGATGATGATCCTATTCATGCTTTTAGAGCTAAGAAGAATTCAAGCATGAGATTAGCAATAGAAGAAGTGCAAAAGAATAATGCCAATGCGGCTTTATCATGCGGTAATACTGGTGCACTTATGGTAACTGGAAAGATGTTGCTACATACGCTGAATTTCATCAATAGACCCGCAATAATAGCACCATTCCCTACATATAAGAACGATATTGTAATACTAGATCTTGGCGCAAATACTGAGATTAATGAACAGATAATATTACAATTTGCAATTATGGGAAGCTCTTACTCAAAAATAGAGTATGGCATTAAATCTCCAAGAATAGGTATGCTTAATGTAGGTAATGAAGATAATAAAGGACGTACTATTGAGAGAAAAGGACATATATTGCTGAAAAATTCAAACATCAATTATTGTGGATTTATAGAACCTCATCAAGTAATTAATGGCGATGTCGATGTGGTAGTAACAGACGGATTTTCAGGTAATATTTTTCTAAAATCAGCCGAAGGTACTGCAAAATTTATCGGAAAGATCATGAAAAAGACTGTGATCGAAGCAGGCTTATTAGGTAAAATAGGCAGCTTTTTATTACGTTCACATCTGAAAAAAGTCTTTAGAACTATCAATCCATCTCGATGCAATGGCGCTATGCTAATAGGATTGAATGGTATCGTGGTCAAGAGTCATAGTGGTGCTGATATAGAAGGGATAACTAATGCACTAAGCGTAGCTTATAGATTAGCTAAGTACGAGTTAAATACCAAAATTTGCAGCGATATGGAGGAGAAAAAGCACTTATTTCAACTTGCTAAAGATGACAACGCATCATAACTCTTTTTCCGAAAAATTCGCTAACTTTTCTGCATTATGAAGAGATATTAGATGATCGATGAAATTCTGTATATTACCATCCATTACATCTAAAATATTATGTATCGTTACTCCGATTCTATGATCTGTCACTCTACTTTGAGGATAATTGTAAGTTCTTACTTTTTCTGAACGTTCTCCGGTACCTACTTGTGCTTTTCTGTTCTGAGAACGTTCAGATTCTTTTTTACTCTTTTCTAACTCGTAGAGTCTTGCACTTAATATCCTCATTGCTTTATCTTTGTTTCGATGCTGTGATTTATCGTCCTGCTGACAGACTGTTATTCCGGTAGGAATATGCACTATCCTCACTGCACTCTCCGTTTTATTGACATGCTGCCCTCCTGCGCCACTTGCTCTATATACATCTATTTTCAGATCTTCTTCCTTAATATTGATATCTACTTCTTGTATCTCAGGTAGCACAGCTACAGTAACAGTAGAAGTATGAATCCTGCCATTATTTTCCGTATCTGGCACTCTTTGCACTCTATGTACTCCTGCTTCGAACTTGAGTCTTGCAAAAGCACCGCGTCCACTTATACATATTGCGCATTCTTTTACTCCATCTATTCCAGTTGAACTCATAGATAATATTTCCACCTTCCAACTTTGACGCTCTGCATATCTACAATACATCCTCATCAAATCATATGCAAATAGCGCAGCTTCCGCACCACCTGCAGCAGCTCTGATCTCCATAATAACTCCCTTCTCATCATCAGTATCTTTCGGGATGAGAAGTAGCATGAAGTCATGTTCTATTTTCTCTAGCTTCTGCGATAGCAAAGCTTTTTCACTTTGCAAAGCTTCTTTAAATTCAGAATCATTTGTAACAGATAACTCAGCATCGATCTCTTCATTCATCCTCTGCAAATTTCTTCTTTCTCTGATTACTGCTACTACAGGTTCTAAGGTGGCATATTCTTGATTTAACTTCACCATTTCATCAATCGGCAGCAAAGAAGATTGCATTAATGAAGCTGATATATGCTCGTACCTCTTCTCTATCTCAATCGCAGCTGAATCAAGTGACATTCGTACTTAGATAAGTTTATAACTGAATGCTAATAACATCAGACTTTACTCTATCCGCAAGCGTAAAATTGATCAATATAAATACTTGAGACGAAATCGTCAAAAAGAGAAACTCTCTTTAAGTCATTTTTCTTTTACAATAGCATCGCTTCTTATTATAGCGAACTTAAATAGAAAAAGAATTACCGCATCCACATTTTGCCTTTACGTTAGGATTACTAATCGTAAAATACGCTCCTCCAAGCTCATCTATAAAATCCATAGTACTGCCATCTAACATTTTCATCGATGCGCTATCCATTATCAAAGCATGGCATTCTTGATGCGTAAAATCTCCTTCATCTATTGCCATATCTCGCTCTCTGCCTTCAATACTAAATTTATATTGATAGCCAGAACATCCACCTCCAATCACTTCTACTCTAAAAGAATAGCTCTGCGTACCATCTTTACGCTCCTCGCACTCTATAAGCTCATTTATCCTGCTTATAGCCTTATCAGTGATCTTTAGCATATCAATTCACATAAATATCATAAAAAAACGACAACAAAGCTAATTTGAACTCTTTGATTTTATAAGAGAAGAAATTCTTCGCATAACTGTACGTAATCCACTAGTAGCCTCTTCTTTTATAGAATCCTTTGCAGAAATTTTCGCTTTTTTCTTTCCAAATTTACTGAAACGCTTCTTATTTCTAGATACAACATTTTCAGTACTTTCTGCACGTACTGCAGTACTGCCATTCTCTTCATCAAAATACGACTGCTCTTCCAGCTTGGAAAATGGCACTACCGCATTTGCAAGTTGCCGTACCTCAGAAGAAGCAGTAAGTGAGAACATCGTTTCCGGTACTGATAAATCTATCATAAAACGAAAAGTAATATCATGATCAGAGGTTTTTCTGATAATATCGTCATACACAGCAGTATAATTCAAGATCTGAGTTGCTAGCTTCGCACCTACAACAACAGTGATATTAGTTAATTCAGCATTCTTAGATATCTCTTGTTTCACCGCTCTGCATATAGCGCTTATGGTAGCATGCTCCGCTCTAATATATCCCGTACCACTACAGTTATCGCACTTTGTCAAATTGATTTCACAAAAAGAGTTATGTGTCTTTTGCCTTGTAATATGCATTATACTAAGCTCATTCAGTGGCAATATTCTAAGAGATAAATTGTAATCTTTGCCAAGCTGAAGCGCTTCTTTAAAAAGCAGATCTCTATTTTTGGTAGACTCCAAATCTATAAAATCTATTGCAATAGTACCGGATAAACCACGTAGCTTTATCTGAATAATAATTTCCTTAATCGCTTCTAAATTCGTTTTGAGAGAAGTATTTTCTACATTACTTTCGCTGATGTTCTTTCCTGAGTTCACATCTATGGTAATCATTGCTTCCGTATACGATATGACAATCGAACCTCCAGAAGGTAAAAGTACCTTATTACTATATAACGCTGTCACTTTCTCCTCTATATCATAGTACTTAAAGATTGGAGTACTACGATCATACTGTTCTATCTTATCTACGTGCGTCGGCAAAAACATTTTCATAAATGCTAGTCCTTGCTTGTACTTTTCTTTTCCTTCTACAATAATCGATTTGATATCGTTATTATATGTATCTCTAATAACGCATTCGACAAAACTCCCTTCAGCATGCAGAAAGACAGGACTTTTTTTATTCTCTGAGTGCTGTAAAGTACTATCCAACAACTTTACAAGATATTGAAAATCTCTCTTTAACTCAATTTTCGTTCTTCCTTCAGACTCATTCTTGAATACTATCGACAGTCCTCGATCATTCTTCTTTACGCTATTCAATAGCTCATTGCCTATATTTTTCAATCTCTCTTTATCACTGCCAATTTTTCTCATGAACCTTATTCTTTCTTGAGAAGAGTGCGATATCACAGATATAAAACGACCAGTTAACGTAATATAAGTCGTTGCTAGCGGACATTTTTCATCCTTCTGCTCTTTCACAATTTGTATTATTAGCAACTGATCCTTTTTCAGATGCTTATTGTGCGCACTTCTTGTCTTGTACTCATTACTCACATTAGACAAAGGCAGAAAAGCATTATACTGCCCTCCATAATCCACAAAAACTGCTTGCAGTGCGTTCTCTACTCGTACTACTTTCGCTAAGTATATATTGCCTTTTATGTTTTGGATTCGAGTATTTTGCTGATATAAAGCCTCAAGTACCATTTCAGTTCCGCTTTTTTTGCATACAGCAACTCTACACTCGTGCTCTGAAGCACTATCAATCAGTATCAAATTCATCAACTTTTCAAAACTTCAAATACAATACTTATCACTCTTTACTTTAACATCGCAGAGCGTAATACTATGTTACGGTGAAATCAAGTTTCGATTCGCTTCTTGTATGTAGCGCCTGTAGCTCAGTGGATAGAGCGTTAGACTACGGATCTAAAGGTCATGGGTTCAAATCCTTTCAGGCGTGCCACGAATTTTAAGTCATATGCTAAAAGAAATCGACGTACATGTCACGTGCTGCGCATGGCGTAAGAAAGTTATACTTAAATCGGAGGATTTTCAGAACTTACAACTTTCTAGTACGGGCTTCAGCGACATTAAGAGATATACCTATGAGGTAGTAAATTTCGCCTTCAAACACTTAAACAGCATCAGTACGCATCATCATCAATTACGATTAGCGATAGTGCTGTGCGGTACAAGGAAGATGCACGCTTTAAACAAGACGTATAGAAATCTCGATAAAAGTACAAATATACTATCGTTCTCGCAAGTAATAAAAAATGATGAAAATAGCGATGAAATCGTAGGAGATATATACATATGCTATAAGTCAATTGAGGAAGAGATACATGAGTTAAATATGACATTTCTGCATAGATTTACTCAATTAGTCGTGCATGGAATATTGCATACTATAGGTTACGATCATGATAATCAAAATGATGCTGATAAAATGGAATCAACCGAAGATACCATTATGAGTACGCTCGGTTTTCCAAAATTCTATTAATAAACACGTAATGTAAATCATTTAGCTTGAACTTCAAACGGAAAATATATAGCCTTTGCACATATATATCTTCTATATAAAAACATGAAAAACAAATTCTTAGGTGTTATAACTGTTTGCTTCCTCGCAGTTCAACCTGCACTTGCCTTTTCTGAAGATTCTAGTGTGGCCGTTGCAGATCCATCAAAAATATTTCAATCATCCAGTGGATACAAGGCAATTATCAGTCAAATGGAAGAAAAAGACAAAGAATTAAATGCTAAGATAAAAGAATCAATACAGAATCTATCCAAAGAAAGAGAATCTTTGAATAAATCAAAAGTAGCAGGTGATTCTAAAAATGACGCTAAAATAGCAAAGCTTTCAGAGAAAATAAGCGCAAATGAAAATACGCTTGTAAAAAATAGTAGGATAATAGATTACGCTTTTAAAAAGGGTATGGGTACGATGCAAAAAGCATGGGATGAAGCTTTGAAAGAGGTAGCTTCGAAAGAGAAGAAGAAAGTTATAGTTGCAGGACCATTATGGTCTGCACCAGAAGTAGATGTAACAGATAAATTGATAGCTAAACTCAATGAAAAAGTCCCTTACGTGAAGTTGGATTTTGATGAAGCACGTGCAAAATTGGAATCAGAAACTTCATCAAAGAAATAGAGATAAAGAATTTCTAAGTAATTTTACTATCTGCTGATGGAAAAGAATAAAGGGCGAATCGTAAAGGTACTCGATTCCGTCGTAGACGTTTCGTTCGAAGGAGGAACTCTTCCGAATTTGAAAAATGCTTTACGTTGCGAAGTGCATGGTAAGACTCTCGTACTGGAGGTAGCGCAATACCTTGGCGATAATGTTGTTAAAGCTATCGCACTAGGAGGAGTTGAAATGCTGTCAAGAGGTATGGAAGTCTTAGATACTGGCACACAAATCACAGTACCAGTAGGTGAAGCAGTACTTGGAAGGTTGATGAACGTTTTAGGCGAGCCAATGGACAATAGAGGAGAAATCGCAGCTTCAGAAAGAAGATCGATATATTCTCCTCCGCCTTCCATTACCGAACAGTCGCCTGATACTGAAATATTAGTTACTGGTATCAAAGTTATAGACTTGCTTGCGCCATACCCTAAAGGAGGTAAAATAGGCCTTTTCGGAGGCGCAGGCGTAGGTAAAACTGTGATCATTATGGAATTGATTAATAATATTGCAAAAGCACTTGGTGGCTTTTCAGTATTCGCTGGAGTTGGAGAACGTACGAGAGAAGGTAATGACTTGTATCATGAAATGATCGATTCTGGCGTGATAGACGAGAAGAATCTAACAAAGTCAAAAGCAACTCTTGTATACGGTCAGATGAATGAAGCGCCAGGAGTTAGAGCTACTGTTGCTTTCTCAGCTTTGTCGATAGCCGAAAAATTCAGAGATGAAGGAAGAGATATACTTCTCTTTATCGATAACATATTTAGATTCACTCAAGCTGGAAGTGAAGTATCAACTTTACTTGGAAGAATGCCATCAGCTGTAGGATATCAACCAACTCTAGCTACTGAGATGGCTATGCTGCAGGAGCGCATTACTTCTACAGTAAGCGGTTCTATTACATCAGTACAAGCAATATACGTACCAGCTGATGATGTAACCGATCCTGCACCCGCTACGTCCTTCGCGCATCTTGATGCTACTACTGTCCTTAGTCGTAAGATAGCTGAATTAGGAATATATCCTGCTGTCGATCCTCTTGACAGTACTTCAACAATTTTGTCAAAGGAAATAGTAGGAGAGGAACACTATAATACAGCACGAGATGTGCAAAAAGTCTTACAGCGTTATAAAGCATTACAGGATATTATTGCAATACTCGGTATCGATGAGTTGTCACAAGAAGACAAAACTGTAGTGAATAGAGCGCGTAAAATACAAAGATTCTTCTCTCAACCATTTCATACTGCAGAAGTATTCACAAATGTAAAGGGGGTCTTTGTGCCATTAGAAGATACCGTCAAAGGCTTTAGAAGATTGCTGAATGGAGAATTTGATGATATGCCTGAAAGCGCATTCTTCATGGCTGGTACAATCGATAGCGTGATTGAAAAAGCAAAGGCTATAAAGTAATAGTAGCCGTTATAGCACAGTGGTAGTGCACTTCATTGGTAATGAAGAGGTCGTGAGTTCGATTCTCACTAACGGCACCAAATAGAAGCTTAGTGATGGTTATGTCTTGTTTTGAAGAATATCTTTAAATCTCAACTTCTACTTCAGCTTTGATAACGTTTCTCTCGATGCGAAATCGAAGATACATCCTCAACAGATATCAAAAAAGTGGCATACCCTTCTTTGAAGAGTAGAAACTATAGCGCTTCTCGCTATCCTTCACGCAAAAATATATAAAAAGCGCAGAAATATCTAGAAAAATCCTTTTCTTACATTCGTAATTTTATCACTGATATATTTTATACAAGTATTAAAAATGCATTTTAATATGCTTTATCTATGCATTGAGTAAGTTCAAAAAAGTGTTTTGTTCTATATTCTTTTTCGAAGCGCATAGTGAAGTATCAAAAATTGTCCTTAACTTAAAAAGGACTTCTATTTGAAGTTAGATGATATCTTATGAAGCGAATATCTTCTCAAATTTGAGTAAACAATAAATAAATCTCTAACAATTACGTCTTCATGCGATGTAAGATTTTGCCTAAAGCTCTACATAATCTTAGCTCTCGTTCAGCTTAAACTGTCTTATATTCTCTTATACTTTCTTATACTCTTTTATATTCACAAATTTTTCATTACATATTGTCATTTTTCATACTATAAGACATATAAAGTAATCTTCAAATGATGAAGAAACTACAGTGACAATACGCTGGAAATCTATAAAATAGCAGAAATGATTTACCATATATTCATAAAGAGAGTGTGTTATTACTCATCACACTTTATGATAGCATTGAAGGTACTGTAAAGATTTTCCAATCATGCAAAAAGCATAGGATAAAAAGCATCAATCATCAGAAAAGTAATGTATAAGCATCTAACGAAATTATGAAATAGCATTAATATCTTCAAAAATAATTAAATATATTTATTCAAAATAAAAAGAAGAGTACGACTCCGCATCAGAGTCGCTTTCATAAGTCGGAAAAATTTCAGAAGCTTTGAATAACTTTTTTATCATAGAAGAAAAAGATATACGCACATCTCTTGAAACTAAGCAAGGGATGATAATGAGATAGCAATATTTACTACTTATCGTTTTCGCGCAAATATATTTATCGTAAGAAGCGACATAATAGTAGTAACAATAGCCTTAGCTCTGCGATATAGCATCGTTTTGCTGTAATAAGACTGATATATAACATATCTACTACGTTTTTCTTACATAGTCTGAACTTGAACTTTACATCTTGAAATAACAGTATTGTGAAGATATAGATACCATTTCAAACATCACCGCATCATGAAGAAAGCAGCACCATCGATTCATCAGTAACATCTCTTTTATAAACAGATAAGATACCTCTATTACAGAAAGCTCTATAAACACATAGAAAAGCGCTATTACAGAAGTTTCTGTAACTTTTCCAAGAAACTCGAAACACAGTCATTTTCTCAAGAAGTCCTTGTAAAAATCACTTATCATTTATCTAAGCAATCTTTGCGAATCTATCTAAACGATCTTTATGAAGTTACTCATCATTTTCACTAAGAACTTCGCAGTAATCAAATCACCGCATCATGAAGAAAGCAGCACCATCGATTCATCGGTAACATCTCTTCTATAAACAGATAGGACGCCTCTATTACAGAAGCTCTATAAACACATAGAAAAGCTATTACAGAAGTTTCTTTCGGCTTCTCGAGAAACTCGCAGAAACATAGTCATTTGCTCAAGAAGTCCTTGTAAAAATCACTTATCATTTATCCAAGCAATCTTTACGAATCTATCTAAACGATCTTTACAAAGTTACTCATCATCTTCACTAAGAACTTCGCAGTAATCAAATCACCGCATCATGAGAAAAGCAGCACCATCGATTCATCAGTAACATCCTTTCTATAAACAGATAAAGCGCCTCTATTGTAGAAGCTCTATAAACACATGGAAAAGCTATTACAGAAATTTCTTTCGGCTTCTCGAGAAACTCGCAGAAACACAGTCATTTTCTCAAGAAGTCCTTGTAAAAATCACTTATCATTTATCTAAGCAATCTTTGCGAATCTATCTAAACGATCTTTACAAAGTTACTCATCATTTTCGTTAAGAAACTTTTCCTTATTTACAACGTCCTTATAAACCTCTGCTTCCGCCATAGGCATCTTCTTCTCGAGAATGCGAGGAAACTTCTTAGCATATTTTGAGTTTATCTCCAGCCATATAGGCTCAGCATCTATTTCAGATTGAATAGCTCCTATAGGACATTCAGCTACACATACGCCGCAATCAATGCACTCATCAGGATTTATCACAAGCATGTTCTTCGCTTCATGAAAACATTCAACAGGGCATACTTCTACACAATCCGTATACTTACATCTTATACATTTATCAGTTACTACATGAGTCATATAAAGCTATTTGATAATCTTAGATACTACTCCTGCACCTACTGTTCTACCACCTTCGCGAATTGCAAATCTTTGTCCTTCATCCATCGCAATAGGCGCTATCAGCTCTACATTAATCGTTACATTGTCACCTGGCATCACCATCTCAGTTCCTTCAGGAAGTTGAATAGTACCAGTAACGTCGGTAGTTCTCACGAAAAATTGTGGTCTATAGCCATTCAAAAACGCTGTATGACGTCCACCTTCCTCTTTACTTAGCGCATACAACTGCGCTTCAAAATTAGTATGAGGATTTATCGTGTTCAGCGCTGCAACAACACATCCTCTTTCCACATCCTCTTTTGCTATGCCGCGCAATAAAAGACCGACATTATCTCCAGCTTGTCCTTGATCAAGCATCTTCTTAAACATCTCCACACCAGTACAAACAGTCTTGTGTCTATATCCGAAGCCTACAATCTCAACTTCTGCGCCAACTTTCACGATACCTCTCTCAATACGTCCCGTTACAACGGTACCACGACCCGAAATCGAAAACACATCTTCAACAGGCATTAAGAAAGGTAGATCGAGTTCTCTTTGAGGAGTAGGAATATACGAATCTACCGCTGCAAGAAGCTCCCCTATGCATGCACCATCGCCAGTTGAAGCATCAGATGAAGCAGCTTCCAAAGCTTTCAAAGCCGATCCTTTTATAATTGGTATATCTTTTCCAGGAAAGCCATATTTCGTAAGTAAATCTCTTATTTCCTCTTCAACAAGCATTGCAAGTTCTGGATCCGTTACTTGGTCCATCTTATTCATAAATACCACTATTGACGGTACACCAACCTGGCGCGCAAGTAGTATGTGCTCTCTAGTTTGAGGCATAGGACCGTCAGTTGCTGCTACTACAAGTATCGCACCATCCATCTGCGCAGCACCAGTAATCATATTTTTCACGTAGTCCGCGTGTCCAGGGCAATCAACGTGCGCATAGTGCCTATTCTTCGTTTCATACTCCACGTGCGCAGTATTGATTGTAATACCACGCTGTCTTTCTTCTGGCGCTTTGTCTATCTTATCGTATGCAACAAATGACTCACTGAAATACTTTGTAATAGCAGCAGTAAGAGTTGTTTTACCATGATCAACATGGCCTATTGTTCCGATGTTTACGTGTGGCTTGGTACGTTCGAATTTCTTCATTATCTTACGCAAATTTAAATTTGATTTACCGCATGAGTATGTAACTCTCGTCACACACTGCACTTATAATTTCAAAACTTACAGCAAGAGCCTGTTAAGATCAACAGCTTAATATAAATTATAAGAAAATATACATTACACTTGAAGCTACAATAATCGTCTTTTACGGAAGATATTAAGACATCTTTTTAGGAAGTGAGATAAGGAAGTAAGATGAGATGAGGAGCAAGATGTGGCAGTAATATACATACTGAGGGATTATGAATGGTGAAAGGCCTGTAAAGCTGCTTACAAGTAAGACTTGAGCGCCATAAGGGATAAGTCCTTGGAAGATGCATGAGAAGACATCAAGAATTGCTGCAGTATAATGTGGAGGGAGGCCATTTTCGATCGCTACATCTTTTACTGCTTTACCGCTTACTATGATAGCTATTGTATTATTAGCTAAAAGCACATCGAATATCGTAACGATCACAGCGATTGCAAAAGAGCATGCTTTTTTATTGTGCATCTTTTTTGCCAATACAATGGTAAGTTTTTTACCTAGTACACTGAGTGAATTTCCCATTAAACCTGATAAGCCGCCAATCATGAGAGATAAAAGCATAATTTCATTCATAGTGTAAAATCCAGCTATGATATCGCTTGTAAAATTCAAAAAGTGATAAGTAGGATTTGCGATAATTCCTATAATTCCTGCTGCTAAAATACTTAGTATCAAACTGCAAAAAATACCTACACCAGACATTGATAGTGTAAGTAGTAGAACATACGGTATAATCAGAGGCAAAGAATATTTTTCTACCGCTATAATTTCATTTGCTTTTGCAAAACCTAGAAATAGCAATACTATTGCGACGATTACAGCAGAATAGAAAGCCAGTTTAGCATTGATGTAGAATTTTTTTCGTGGATCTGCGTTTTGCGAAGAAACAGCAGCTATTGTAGTATCGGAAATCAGAGAGAGATTATCGCCAAACATTGCACTACCAAGTATTGTGCCCGAAATTAGTTCAATCTGTAACCCGCTTTTCGCACTCAAAGCAGTTGCTAAAGGCATCAGAGTAGCGATAGTGCCCATAGAAGTGCCTATTGAGGTAGAAATGAAGGCGCCGGTGATGAAAAGTCCAAGTAATAGTAGATTTGAAGGAATGAATGTAAGCAGAAGATTTACGATGGAAGAGACTGCACCTATTTTACTCATTATCTCACTAAATGCACCGGCTAAAAGGAAGATGATACACATCATGAGGATGTCATGATTAGCGATGCCATTTAAGAAAGAGGATTGTTTAGTTTTCGAAGTACCATTATGGAGAATCCAGCTTAAAGCGATGCAAGGAAGGATTATGAGTAAAGGAGAGAGTTGGTAGAAAGGATTCTGAACGGCATTTATAGAGAAGTATAAGCCAGAAGAGAGAAATAATAGTAAGAAGAGTATAAGAGGTAGAAGAGAAAAGAACATTGTTCTATAAATGGAGTATGAGAGGGAAAACAGGAGCTAAGAAGAAGTAAGATGGAAAGCTTCCAAATACGTGCTGCTGTACTTGGAAGCGAGGACGAACTAAGATATAACGCTATCTGTATGAAGTATGGAGGAATCGATGCCGCCATTGTGATGAACTACACCGTCGTATGTAGTGTATAACATATCATTGGTAGAGAGGGTAAATACATCGGCATTGTTGTAATGATCATCTGCGACGAAAAACTCTCTAGGAGTTAACTCTGATGTTCCTGGACAACAATGAGGAGAAGTACACATAGGAGCGACCATTATTTCCTTTTTTCTATCACCTTCGAATATAGAAGGATTGAAGTCTCCTACTTTCATAGGTTTACAGAAGTGTATCTTATGTATAACGTCCTTAAATGCATTATAAAACTTCTTTGAACTGTGAGTGAATAACACATTTGGATTATTAGGAGAGGTATAAGTCCTGTAATCTGTTCTCGTACCTCCTTTCATCACAACATCTTTATCTTCTAATCTAGCAGGAGCAAACGGAGCAATACTGTATAGATCGTGTAATTTCATGCTGATCTTATAAGCATCATCTCTAAGAGGAGAGTGATACTGCTTTCGAAGTGCAGCAGCTCCTCCTACATCTCCTTTTAATTCCATTTGCCACGCTTGATCCGCTATTATGTTCGCTTGAAGCGATTTCTCACTCATCTCTTTTATTATAACTGCTCTTCTATCGTTTTCAGTGATTATAAACTTTGGCAATTCCTGCTCTTGTACATGTTTCAACTTCTCATGATCTCTCTCTTCTCTTATTACCCATTGCTCATACTCTCTCTCATTCTTTTGTTTTTCCATTTCCAGAATAGAATCTAACTCTCCTAGCAACTTCTTCTGTTCTATCTGATTTGCTAGTAGTCCATATTGAAGCGATTTCTCACTTAGCTTTTTTCGAATGAGTATCATCTTGTCGTCGTAATCTTTTCCCTGATATATATCAATCTCTTTTTGTCGTATCTCTATAATATTTTTTATTCTCTCTTCTGAAATCTGCAGCTTCTCCATTTCCTTCTTCTGCTCCTCACTTAATCCTTCCCATCTTTCTCTCCTCTTCTCTTCTCCCTCCTTACCTACTGGCACTACCTTCTCCTCTTCCTTCACCACTTCTTGCACTACCTTCTCCTCTTCCTTCACCACTTCTTGCACTACCTTCTCTTCTTTCCTTACCTACTGGCACTACCGGCTCTTCTTCCTCCTTACCTACTGGCACTACCGGCTCTTCTTCCTCCTTACCTACTGGCACTACCGGCTCTTCTTCCTCCTTACCTTCTTGCACTACCGGCTCTTCTTCCTTCACCACTTCTTGCACTACCTTCACCACTTCTTGCACTACCTTTGCCACTTTATCATCTCCTTTCTTCCTCTTATCTTCTAAATTCTGCAGCTCATCCTCCTCGCATATTCTCTTAAAGTACTCTTCCACTTTGTTCACACATCCTACTTCTGCTTTACTTTTTTCTTCTTTTTGTAGCTTCTCACTTGCTACTACCTTCTCTTTGTTATTACTCTGTATATCATCATTTATCGTATTGAGCATATTAGCTGATGAAAACGGTAAACCAGTACCTCCATGTCGTGTAAAGCTTTCGTTTATTTTCGACTCTAAAGCTACCATTTGCATCCAAAAATCTCTCTTCTTGATACTTTCATTGAATAAACCTTCCAGTAAACTAAGAGATATCTTGAAAGAATTTGCAGCACTACAGATTTTTCTCGCATCCAAAACATACATCAACCTCGCAACGCTATATAGCTCTTCAAAATATACCTCAAATAGTACATTTTGCGAAAAATACCTTCGTATCGCTGTTTCAATCGCTTCATCTTCAAGATACATCATCGGTACAGCTCTATAGCTCCAATAAGGATACGAAGGTGAAAAATGCTCATTATACCTAGCAAAAGAGTTTACGAACTCCTCTATCATATAAGTATCAGAAAGCTGTATATCATACGTAGCAACTTTCATATCAATATTTTAAACTCTATAAACTCATATATGCCAGGATGATATCATTATCCTTACTTAAGGCAAAGAACTTTTATCAATAATGATTCGATTTTATAGTGTAAATATTAATATAACATAAATAAAGAAATTACCATCAGATGCATAATAATAATCCTATGCAGGAGGTATAATCAGCTCTTTTGTGCTTTTAGACGGTGGTACGGTATTATGCAGAACGGCATTCTCATTAGGAAGAGAAGGTAACACACCCATCTTACGCTTAACGGAGCCAGCACATCCAACGATGATGTAAGCGACAATCAGCAACAACAGTAATTTTGTAATATCAATTTTCATCACTTCCTTTAAAACAATAGAAGTACTCTGATTCCTAAAGTATAAGTTGGCGTACCCTCAATTTCCTGCGGAATATAGGTTCTGAAATCCTTATAAGTAGTGGCATCAGTATAAACGTAAGATGCTAAATCTCCTCCTTTTTTACCGTCAACAACTATACTATCTATAGCTTCCTGTCCAGTCATCATACCACTATTTTGACAGTCTTGATTTTGCACTACCGTCATATCACACACGCCATTCTGTTGAAGATACACATACTTACCATTTAATACACTCTTTACATCATCATACGGCACACCATCGGACACTACAGTATTCAGCGCACTACGATTTACGTATACTGCTTTTTCATTACCAAAAGTCAATTTAGACCTCAAGTTCGCTGCCGCAAATCCTTCTATTACTATATTATCTACTCTAAATGACAATCCTCCCGTGAAGGAAAATCCTAATTTCGTCTTATTAGTGGCTTTTAACTCGCTATTGAAAGCAAGCAACGACAGCACATCTTTAGGCAGTGCAGCATACGACACTGAAGGCACATCATTCTGAACGCAAGTATAATTCTCATCATTCGCAGCAAGACATATTGTCTTATACTCTACCTCTGTTGAAAGAGGAGAAAACACCACATCACTTCTATTCTTCAACGCGCCACTTACTCGCACTACATCACTATCCGCGAGTGCGCCACTTGCATCAAACGCTCTAATGCCAGATAAAGTGTACTGCAAGCTCAAAACATCCACTGTAACTCCAAGAAAAGGGCGCACCTTCATATCAGAAATGTACCTTACCACCGAAAGTCCTACTGAATTGCCAACTATCTTCATCTCATTTGAGAACTGCAATGCACTCTGAGAAAGCTTTCTCGCAGAATGGCTAAAATAAGCACTCAAAGCAATATCACGAAACATGTAACCTCCTCCAAATATAAAACCAGGCACAAGTACAGTACCATTTGTAATACTCTTTACATCAGTGCCCGTCACTTCAGCGCCGACTCCACGCTCGAGATACTGCTGTAATTTCACTTGTGGCACTATCTCAGAGGTCAAAGCCATAAAGGTAAAATAATCTCCCTTTCTACTTAACTCGGACGCCTTAGACTCTGCTACATATAAGACACCAAGAAAAAAGACACATAGAATACATAGATATAACCTCTTCTTCATCATCAACTATATTTTTATTCTTAACATGGAGATGTTACAACACATAATGTACGATAATCAATACCACTACACGTAAAAATCATTGTCTTATCTTACATTAAGTTTCACTTTCCTTTACAAGGATGGTGTAATATCTTCCTCCGATAAATCGTACTGAGGCTGAACGATTATATCTCTCGTAGTACCTCCTGCTTTTTCGACAGCGGTAATACTCAATATACCGTTTACGTCTACGCAAAACAAAACCTCAAGTTTTGCTTCTTGTCTCTTTATTTTATCCGCAATTGGCACTTTGAAACGTGCCAAAGTCTTGCACTGTGCTACACGTTCTCCATCGCCTTGAATAACATGTATATCAAAGGAAGCTTGTTTTTCATGAGAATTTGTAAAAACACTTCTTGCCATAATTGGTATAGGAGTATTACGAGGAATAATGCATTCAACAGCACCACCAAATACCTCTATACCAATACTTAGTGGAATAACATCCAATAAAAGATGATTTGCGCTTTGAGTAATAGAATTAGCATGCATTGCAGCACCTATTACTACAGCTTCTTCTGGAAGTATATCATTTCCTAAAATATCAGTTCTGTGCATATATTGCCTCGCTTTTTTCTTAATTATCGGCATTTTGGTTGCTCCTCCTACAAAGATGACTTCATCTATATCATTTAATGTTAATTCAGCATCATCTAATGCAGCACGCATTACGTCAAAAGTTTTATCTACTAAAGCTTCAGTAGCTGCTTCAAATTCATCACGGGTACAACTTATCTCATTTCCCTTCCAAAAACCTGTATAATTCTCATTCAAACTTAATCTTTCCTTTATTTTTCTCGCGCATAAAATAGCATCACTTGTAATAATCTCTCCATCAAAGCCGCATTTTGCATCTAGCAGCTCCGCAAGTGCAATATCAAAATCATCACCGCCTAGAGTACTATCACCATTAGTAGAGATTACTCTAAATATTCCATCTTTAACCTGGAGAATAGAAACATCAAAGGTACCTCCTCCTAAATCATATACCACGATGCTTCTATCACTTGAATTATCAAGCATACAATGCGCTATCGCAGCTGCTGTAGGCTCATTTATCATTCTAATTACATTGAATCCTGCAGATTCTGCCGCAGCTTTAATATTCATTCTCGCGAAATCATTAAAGTGCGCAGGCACTGTTACTACAGCGTCGGTAATAGTAGATTTAGTGTACTCTTCTGCTTTATCTTTAAGATTTTGAAAAATTTGCGCCGCCATACTTATTGCGTCTTTTTTCAAATCAAGACTTTCAGCGCTAAAATAATCGATTAAATCTCCTTTTACGCTATTGTTTATTAATCTTTTTATAGAAATAACTTCTATAATCTTCTCTGCAGATTCATAGCGCACTACAGACGGCAATAAAGTAGCATAATCAGCATCTTCATTAATTGGCACAACAATCACTTTGCTATCCTCATTCACGAATGCTATAAGTGAATTCGTAGTGCCAAAGTCTATACCAACTACAACATTCTTCTTGATTTCAGTCATAATTAAATTCGGATAAGAAAATCGTAATGATATTACCAAATAACGAGATAGAGAGGCAATATAAAACAAGGACTGTCATTGGTGCCGATGAATGCGGAGTAGGTTCGTTAGTAGGGCCTGTTGTAAGCGCAGCAGTCGTATATGATGAACGTTTATTATCACTTAGCATTAATGATTCTAAAAAGCTATCAGCTAAAAAGAGGGAAGTCATTTATGAAGCACTAATGAATTTAGAAGTAGAATATGCTGTAGGTGCGGCAAGCATCGATGAAATAGAGAAATTAAACATCTTGAATGCTGCCAAATTAAGCATGCAGCGTGCAATAAAAATGCTTCAATCTCCAAATTGCGTCACGCTTATAGATGGAAATAGGACAATCGAGGTACTCGATGCTACTGTTATTCCTATAGTTAAAGGCGATACTAAATCAGTCACAATCGCCGCAGCTTCGATCATTGCAAAAGTGACACGAGATACCATCATACAGCATATGAGTAGTAGATATAGCGGATATAAACTTGAGCAAAACATGGGTTATGCAACAAAATATCATATAGATGCTCTCCGACGAAATGGATCTACACAATACCATAGAAAATGCATGTTAAAGAAAGTTCTTTGCTATACATGAAAAGCATTATAATACTTGGCGCGACAGGAAGCGTTGGACTTACAGCACTTGAGGCACTTTACACGCTTCGTGATACTCATAAAGTGAAAAGCATTATGGTAAGAGGTTCCGATATTCAGAAACTCGAAAAGATAGTAAAGGCTTTCAACATCGCAAACGTAATAGTTGCAAATAAAAACGCCATTGCGCAAATTGGAAATACTAACTTCGACAGGAAAGTACGCATACTTCACGAAACGAAAGAGATACACGATTTTTTACAACACGAAAAACATGATATATGCATCAGTGCAATTAGTGGCATAGCTGGTCTTATTCCAACTATTCTAACAATGTACTCATGCAAAAAACTGATTATCGCTAATAAAGAAGCTATAATATGCGGCAATAAATTATTTATAGAACACGCGACAAAACTTAAAGTAGAAATAATTCCGATAGATTCAGAGCATCATGCGATACATAGCATACTTACACTTAATAATACTACAAACACATGTAATACTACCAATGTGAAAAAACTTATACTCACCGCTACAGGTAGTACTATATGGAAAAATAAGATACTACCTAAAAATGCTAGTAAAGATGATATTCTTACGCATCCGATTTGGAAGATGGGGAACGTCATTACAGTCAATTCTGCATCTATGATGAATAAAGTATTTGAGATGCATGAAGCGTCAATTCTTTTCAATATTCCGATGCAGAATGTTGATGCACTACTTCACCCTACTGCCACAGTACATGGGATCGTTCAATATAAAGACGGTACATCTATCATGCACTGCGGTACACCTACAATGTTCTCTCCTATTATAGCCGCAATACTATATCCACAGAAATATGACGTACACAAAGCGCAAAATTTACAACAAGAGTGTGAATTAATAAGAAACAGAACGTTTGAATTTTACGATATTGATACGGATCTATTTCCATTATTTAAACTTGCAAGAATAAACATGACGCACTCGTCTATTATCGCATTAAATGCATTAAACGAATTTTATGTTCAGCAATTCTTAGATGGTAAAGTATCATTCTACGAAATGATTAATAGTATCGAAAACAAATTTGAAAAATACAGTAAGAATACCAATATTCAGTCATTTCAAGATGTCATAGAATACCACGATAGTATACAAAAAATGCTATAACGAATTACATATATTAAAATGTCTTTTTTGAAATCTTCTTCATTTAGAATTATTTTAGCTATAATATCTGTGCTATTTTTTCATGAGTATATTTCATCTCGCATACAATCTTTTATATATTCTATAAGCCTCCTCTTAAAAGATATAATGAGAGTATGCGTACCATTTATCATCTTTCACTCCGTATATTTTTGCTTCAGAAAACTCGATAGCAAGGAAGGAATACGATTTATTACTCTCCTGCTACTTTGCATAATTCTATCGAATTTTTTATCCATATTTACCTCAGTTTTTACATCTGCAATTGCATTGAAATTTACCGCTATAACTTGCTGTGATAGTCAGATTTCCATATCAGATAAAACAATAAAACAACTCTTCGTATTAGGTATACCTACATTCCCTTTATACTTAAACGTTGTAGTCTTCGTATTCTCCGCATTTCTTGGACTTATCATTAACATACATGATAGCTGCTATCGCTACACGGTAGATAAGATTGCCAGCGTCATAAGGATAGCGGTAAAATTTCTAATCAACTATGTAATACTTCCCTTAATACCAATTTTCATAGCGGGATTCATATTTAAAATACTGCAAGACAAAGGATTACAAAATACACTTCGCTCGTATCCCGTAAATCTTACTATCAGTATTTGCCTGATGTTTATATATCTAGGAATAATGTTCATAATCGCTGCACTTGCAGCAACTAATCGCTCTGCAAAACAAATCGCAATCACTTTGATTAAGCCTACCATTACAGGCTTTAGCACAATGTCCAGTACAATTGCATTGCCTTTATCTATTGAAGCGGTAGAGCAAAATGTGCTAAATAAGGAAAACGGAAAAGCGGCAATTACCATAGCTACTACAGTACATACAATAGGAGAAAGTATATTAATTCCATTTCTTGCTATCTTAGTTCATCAAAGCGCATCTGTGTCACTTTCCACATATGAAATATTAATGCTTTTATTAATAGTAAATATCGCAAAATTCTCCGGAAGTGGTATTCCAAGCGGAGGGATTTTTATCATTGCGCCAATGTTAGGAGAATATCTACATTTTACACCTGAAGCACTAGGCATTATGACGGCAATCTATATCGTAATGGACAGCATAGGTACTGCTGGAAATGTAATAGGAAATAATCTCTTTGCTATTATTTTCGATAGAATATATCTCAAAGTTTTAAAAAGAAATACGTCAAAATTGCCTAAATAAAACAGAAAAACAACACCATAATCTAACTGCGCAATCTTCGTATAGTGCACATATTGATCTCCATATTGCTTTTGTTATCATAATTTAGAAGATCGCTACTCGATAATCTCACTATTACCGTCAAATCATATGTTAATGTCTACAGATTATAGAAGATATATCGTTGGAGTACTATGTAAGGTATTAGCACTTTCTTGCTTTTGCTTGCTTTCTCTTGGATTTGAAAAATTTCGAAACAGTAGCATAGGACCGTTAGAACAATTCGGAGTAGTATGCATACTAGGCACAGCGATATTACTGCCATTTGTAAGCTTATTCTACAGGAAGGAGTTACAAGAAGCGAAGATGATGCCATACGTGTTACGTTCTGTGCTAAGCATAGCGGGCATGGTAACTTGGATAGAAGCTGTAAAGCACTTTGGTAGTGCGCAAGCTATATTAGTAAATTATATCACTCCTATACTTACCGTCTCTATCGCTTCCCTTACTAAAAATGAAAAACTGCGATGGATATCCTTTATTGCCGGTATATTGTGCTACGCGGTAATTTTTTTCACTCTTAAAACTCATATTGAAGTTTCAGTTTATGGCTTTGTTATGGCCGTAATTTCATCATTCTCCTGGGCATTTTACGAAGTAGTATGTAAAAAACAAACTACGACAGAACATTTTATAGTACAGGTATTTTATACTTTTGCTTTTACCGCACTTTTCCTTCTATTTTTCTCTGTTAAAAAGATATCCGCCTTTACTGCAAGCGATATATCATCACTCCTTGTTATAAGCGTTCTGAGAATAACAAACGTGATACTGCTATTCTTAGCAATAAAGCTAGCAACCTTGAATTTTCTCACTCCGGTATCTTATTTAAAGTTACCATTAATGACGTTTTGGAGTTTTGTATTACTTGGTACTCCGCCTCGACCATACTATCTACTTGCCGCGGGAATACTAATATGTATCAACATAACAATGCTTAGAGTAATAAAGAAACTTACGGAGCAGAAAACTCAGAAAGCGCACTAATATATTTCAATAATGCAGCAGCTACAATATCTTTTGTAGCATGCGGTATGTGAAAGGACTGTCCGTTCTTCGTGAGTAATAGTATCTCATTGCAATCACTGTTGAAGACTTTATTATCCGACACATCATTAATAGCAACAACGTCCAAATGTTTGCTTTTTATCTTTTGTAGACCATACTTTTCAAAATCATTCGTTTCCGCTGCAAATCCTACACAGAAGATTTTTGGATATTTCTCTTTGATATATCTTATAATATCGACGTTTTTTTCCAAATTTAGCTTCATCACATCCGTATTATCCTGTTTCTTTATTTTTTGCGCTGAATATGATTCAGGCTTGTAATCCGATACTGCGGCAACTCCAATGTATATATCTGCTTTATGCACTTCCTTATCTACAGCATTTAACATATCGGAAGCACTATCTACAGAAATAAAATTGATACCAAGTGGTGTATTTAATGAAGTAACGCCGCTAATTAACGTAACATCTGCGCCCATATTTCGCGCTACCTCTGCAATTGCATACCCCATTTTACCAGAACTGTAGTTACTCAAGAAGCGCACTGGATCGATTTTTTCTCTTGTAGGCCCTGCCGTTATAACAACTTTTTTACTTAATAGTAGCTTTGGAGTCTGTAATTGAATGATATAACTCGCTATGTCTGAAATGTCAGCCATACGACCGATCCCTGTGCTACCGCATGCTTGCTCTCCATCGACTGGTCCTAATATGTGAACTCCATTTTTTTGCAATATCTCTACATTTCTCTGCACAAAGGCATTTTTCCACATTCCTTCATTCATCGCGGGTACACACACAATCGCGCTTCGTGAAGCTAAACATAAAGTAGAAAGCAAGCAATCTGCGACACCATTTGCTAATTTGGAAATAGTATTCGCAGAAGCCGGCGCTATCAGCACAACATCGGATGTTTTAGCAAGTGATATGTGTAACATCTCGCCATTCTCGATAGTATCACTATACTCGTATACTTTTTTCGGAAAGAGAGATTTTAACGTTAAAATCGAAACAAAATTATGCGCTGTTTTCGATAGCACTATTCGTACATCACAAGAACTACGACATAGTATTTTAGCAAGATCTATAGCTTTATAAGCCGCAATACTTCCCGTAATGCCTAATATTACTCTAATACTCATAATAAATTTCAAATTATAATTCTTGAGTATGAAGCGGTACATCAGCGAACAACTCATGCATATCGATACATTCCCATTCTTCATCTTCTAGCGTTCTTTTAATATGTAGATTATATGCACCAGCATCATAAATTATCTGATATATAGTCAAATTCCATGTAGCACCTCCATCGGATAATTTTCTATCCAGCATATTCATTACATCAGATACAGAAACGGCAGTTTTTGCAAGATTCAACAAATTATTCATTCTAGTTACACCATACCAAGTATTTTCATCTGAAATGACAGATCTATTCCATGTCTTATTTAGATAGAAATTAGTTGAGGCGTACACACTATTTTCCTCCGGAGTAAAAGATTTCATTCCATAATATGAAGAATATTCATACGCTCTGACATACTTTTTATCAGCCACATTTACAACAAGAGAGTAGTCAGATTCTAATTGCTGAAGCTTACTATCCAATTCTAGCAAGTTTCTGCTACTCTGAAGCGTGCTTAACAGACTTATAAGTAAAGATTCTCTCTCTTGATTTACAGCTTTTCCACCAGATGGAGTCGCATTATTAAACTCTACAAATAGTGAATTTTGATTAATACAAGTAGAGCAGTATATCTGACCTGGCATTCCTATAAAGGCAGTTGGTATTGCATTCTCTTCTAGCAAGATTGTGATAAGTAAATACTTCGCTAGCTTTGAAAAAGGTGCAGGAAAATCATAATTTCTTCCTATAATTACAGAGTCTCCAGTTTTAAATGGAGGTATTGCCACAAAAGCACAAGCGCTTATTTCGCTTCTGTTAGCTATCAGAGAATTGAGAGTTTCCATACCATTCAATATCTTCGCATCGCCTAAAGTGAGATCTGCACCATTAGCAACACCTTTTATGAAATCTTGAAACGAACTCGGATATCTCTCATAAAATGCATTTGTTTTGTTTAACAGCGCATCGTTAGAGAAATGGTGCTTACCGATAAAAAACTCTTTGATAATACCAAGAGAGGTTTTTAATTCAGCTTGCAATACTGCGCCATACTGAAATCCCATTTCGTATTTCGTCCCTTTCAAAGTAATACGCTTTATACTCATGATGAATTTTATATCAAAAAATTGCTAATGTCATACCGATTTCAGTGCATAAACAATACGACAGTATTAACAGATAGTAGCATACAAAATAAAGTATCCGCAAAGGAGTTTCTGTCATTGACACAAGGAAAGAATACTGTACTGATATCATTTTTTACAATATATGACTGAAAAACATACTATATGCTGGATTGATATACCAGTCGAAAATCTCGAACGTGCAATTGCATTCTATAGTGCAGTTTTAAATCAGAAAGTTCAGAAAATTTCAGAACACGGTTTAGAATTTGGCTTATTACCTCACGTGAATGACAACGTTTCTGGATGTTTAGCTGTAATGGAAGATAGAAAACCTTCAAAGAATGGAGCATTAATATATTTAAATGTTGAAGGTTTTCTCAATGAAGCAGTAGCAGCTGCGTTAAAGAGTGATTCCACTCTTCTAAAACCTATAGAAAGTATCGGAGATTATGGCTTCAGAGCAATAATTACAGATAGCGAGGGAAATGCGATTGCACTTTATTCGAAATCAGGTAAGTAACATGAAGTAACAATATGAAGTGCATGATATATCTACTGAAAATCGAACATTAAATTGAATTTATTTTACTTTGTAAAGTCTTCATAAATTCTTCTTTTGATAGATTTTGTGGTAATTTATCATGCACTCTCACAGTAATAAGACCAGATTCGATACTAAATCGTTCTTTTTTCCACAACTTACCTGAATCTAAAGCTACTGGTATCAATGGAACGTCTCCAAATTTTTCTGTGATGTTTTTATATACCGCATATATACCGTGTTTACACTCGGCAACAACGCCATGAGATACTCTTGTACCTTCCGGAAAGATTAGAAAACTTCCACTTTCTTTTAAATTTCCTTCTGCACTTTTTACTATCTTTCGCAATGCTTCCATGCCTGCATTTCTCTTTATTGGCACCATATCTAGCACTTTTAAGTACCATCCATAGAATGGAATCTTAAGTAACTCCTCTTTTACAACAAATGATAGTCCTTTGAACAAAGTGAAAAAAAATATCGTCTCCCATGGCGATTCGTGCTTTGAAGCAATAAGCACTCTTTTTTCGCTGATTACGGAAGCATTATCGCATAATACACGATACCTTACCCCGCAAATTATCCTTAAAAGAATCATCACTCCAAACGCCCATATAACAGCGATCTTCCGTTTTACTATTCTTCTAATAACGGTAGAAATGAAGACTGGAGAGAAAATCACCGTAATAAAAAACGTCCATACGGATAGTGTAAAGTAAAATACGCAAGTTCTGACAAAATTCATAATAGCGCCATCATTCTGACTTTTTTCGCGCATATAATGCTGCGAAATCAAACGGCGCTAACAATAGCACTGGATAAGAGCCAAGACATGCAACATCAGAAACGATGTTTCTCACATACGGAAATAACAAAGTAGGAGTTGTAACGAATAACATAATTTCTCTATCCTGCTCAGATACGTGCTCTGCTATCGTAATTCTCGCGCAATACTGCAACTCCACGACGAAAACTAACTGCTCCTTGAACATTGATTCTACTTTACAGTTCAGCACCACGTCATATGTATTGCGAACGTCAAACACGACTACATTTACATCAAATGATACTCTAATATCCTGCTGTATAGGTGATTCAGAAGAAATGTAGTGTCCATTACTCTCAAATGATAAATCCTTTAAGAATTGAAATTGCACTTCCAACACTGGTACCTGTTGTCCCTCTAAGGAAGAGGTTGCTTTATCGCTATTTTCCATGTTTTTGCGAATAAAAATAATATTTCATAACTAAGCTACTACCACGCATTACACACCTGTAGCATAGTCTGAGTGTCCAAGAATAATTTAACTACAAATACGATGCTGTCAAGAATATCAAAAATGTTACACATGAAATCCGATGTTAAACCTTCTGGCTCCTCTTATATATATCAGCTTGGTAAGCCTGTATGGAGTAACAGACGATATGAAGAATTCGCAAAAGCATATACAGAAAACGTAATAGTACATAGAGCAATCAAGATGATTGCAAATACGGCAGCGAGTATACCAATAAAACTTTATCAAGCATCAAATAAAGGTGATATATTATTGCATAATCATCCAATTCTCGAATTACTTAGAAATCCTAACTCAGAACAAAGCGGCACAGATTTTCTAGAATCGTTGTATACTTACCGCCTTATTAGCGGAAATGCATTCGTTCTTGGAAAACAAAGCGATGATCAGAACATGAATTTTCAGACATTAGAACTTCTTTGTCCAAGTGCGATTAACGTTTTAGCTGGAAAAGATGGTAAACGTGCAGGGTACAGACACACAATCGGTAATTCATACTGCGACTATGCAGTTGCAGAAGATGGTACGTCTAACATCCTACATATCAAAAACTTTAATCCATTATCTAACTGGTATGGACTCTCATCTATTGAATCCATTGCTATCAGTGTCGATCAACATAATCAAGCAAGTATTTGGAATCAATCGCTACTGCAAAATGGTGCGCGCCCTAGTGCTGTACTCACACTGCAAAATTACGTTAATCAAGAAGAATTTGAAAGACTGCAAGAATCTATTCGAAATGCATTTACAAGTCCTGATAATGCTGGCAGATTGCTGCTACTAGAAGGAGGACTAGAATTAAAGAGTCTTGGATTTTCTCCTCAAGACATGGATTTTCTTGAATCTAAAATGTGCAGTGCAAGGGAAATTGCAATAGGATTAGGTGTACCTCCTCAGTTACTCGGACTTCCGGGCGAAAATAAATATAATAATTTCGAACAAGCTAGAATCTCTTTCCTCGAGCAAACGGTAATACCGCTGGTACAGCATACTGTACATCACCTCAACAAATGGTTAATTAAGAAAACTACTAACTTTCAACTCAAGCATGATGCAACTCTCTTAAGTGCAATGGCAGATAGAGTGCATTCAACATGGGAAAGATTAGAAAAAGCTACCTTTATTACTATTAATGAGAAAAGAGCAATGCTTGGATTAGAGCCTATGGCAGAAAAAGACATAAATCAAAAATTTTAGCTTCCGCACACTTTCTTGACATCTATATTAGTATAAGGTAACAATCAAGGTATTACGCTGCATGATCCTTCTTGATGTGCAGCTACGGGGCATGGCGCAGTCTGGTAGCGCATCTGGTTTGGGACCAGAGGGTCGGGAGTTCAAATCTCTCTGCCCCGACCATAAACTTCCTTCAAATCACACTTCTCTACTAAGAACTGATATTACGCCTCTCACGAGCAATGATAAATGTATGTGTTTATTTGTGTGTTTTTTATAGTGCATCTTTTCGCATTGAAATTTATGTTTTTATTTGTATTTTTTTTGTGACGCATCTCTATACTTCCAACACATTTACCGAGAAACTTTCACATGAGCGATATCATTTTCAAGCAACGCAAGTTTCATGTCAGCATAGACTTACGACGTAACGAGAGGTTACAAGAATTCTCCCGTACAGTGATGAAAGATAGGTATTTAATAGGTAATGAAACGCCACAGGATTTATATTCAAGAGTCGCATCATACTACGCATCCGATAGCGAACATGCGCAAAGATTATACGATTACATGAGTTTAGGATATTTCTCTCCACCTACACCCGTACTATCCAGCGGCGGTACTACAAGAGGATATCCTGTTTCATGCTTTCTAAATGAAGTCCCGGATAGCTTAGATGGAATACTCGATACAATACATGAGAACGGTAAGCTTTCAGCAGCAGGAGGAGGAATAGGTACTTACTGGGGTAATGTCCGTTCTATAGGTGAAAGAATTAGCGGGAAAGGCCGTACTTCTGGTATAATGCCATTTTTAAAGATGTCAGATTCAGCGGTGCTTGCTGTATCACAAGGAAGTCTTAGAAGAGGAAGCGCAGCAGCATATCTACAAGATTCACATCCGGAAATTAGAGAATTTATCGATGCGAAGAAATTAGTAGGAAGTGGAGATTTGCACAGAAAATTTATCAATCTCTACCACGGTGTACTGTTAACAGATGCTTTTATGAAAGCGATGATTAACGGAGATGACTGGCATCTTAGAAGCCCTGCCACTGGAGAAATTATCCGAACTGTCAAAGCGCGCGAAATATGGATACAATTGCTTATAAGTAGACTAGAAACAGGAGTACCGTATATCATTTTCATAGATAACGTAAATAAGCAACGTCCTGACATTTATAAGAAGTTACAACTAGAAGTGAAGCTTTCAAACTTATGTACCGAAATAGTTCTTGCAACAGGTGAAGATTACAATGAAAGAATAAGAACTGCAGTATGTATCTTATCTTCTGTGAATTTAGCAGATTATGAAAAATGGAAAGACAACGACAGATTCATATACGACATATTACTATTCCTCGACAATGTAGTAGAGGATTTTATAGGCTCAGCCAAAGGTTCTCAGTGGCATAAAAACGCTGTCTATGCCGCTACTCAAGAACGCAGTCTCAGCCTTGGAGTAATGGGATGGCATGATTTTCTTCAACAAAAGGGGATTCCTTTTAACTCAGAACTCGCTAAAAAATACAATCAAGAAATCTTTTCTCACATAAAAAAGAAAGCTGATATTGCTTCGACGGAAATTGCTAAACAGAGAGGCGCTTGTCCTGATGCGCAAAAAGCTGGCGTAATGAAAAGATTTGTACACGTCACTGGCATAGCTCCTACCGCTTCTATCTCTATCCTCAACGGTAATACGTCACCATGCATAGAGCCATGGCAAGCCAATTGTATAGCGCATAAAACATTATCCGGTACGCACTACGTGCAGAATAAGAATCTTACGAAATTATTACAGGAAAAAGATCAGAATCTTCCGGAAGTATGGACTTCCATTATGGCAAATAATGGATCAGTAGCGCATTTGTCGTTTCTATCACAAGAAGAAAAAGAGATTTTCAAAACTGCATTTGAAATAGATCAAATGTGCTTGATAGAACAAGCGGCAGAAAGACAGCAATATATATGTCAAGCGCAGTCTTTAAATCTCTTCTTACCACCTGATGTAGATAAAACTTACCTTCATAACCTTCATAAAAGAGCATGGGAATTAGGTATTAAATCTCTCTACTATTTGAGATCTCGGTCACTTCAAAATGTGAAGATCTCTCATGCAGAGCAAAATAGCAGCATGACGCAACTCGAGATGAATATCGGAACACGTAAAAATACAACCAATGATGAATGTGATGTATGTCAATGATCTAGTCAATTTTGTAGCACTTCAAAAGTAAAAATATACGATAAATCTAAATCAACAGATGCAAAAGAGAGGCCTATGCAAATAGGACTTTAATTCATTTCAAGTTTAGATTGACTTTCATTATAGCATGTACCACTCTACCGACAGATTATTCTACGTAGTACGACAATGAAGCATGACTATCATGAAGTGAAGGAAGCTGTAGAAGCACTTCAAAATGGACTACCAATTCTCTTATACGATGCTGAAAAAGAGAATGAATGCGATGTTGTAGTAGCTGCACAAGCGGCGACAGCAGAAATCGTCAATTTTATGGTAACTCATTGTAGAGGTCTTGTATATGTAGCAATTTCAGCCTCTATAGCAACAAAACTTTCCTTGAAGTTACAAGATGTAAGAGGAAGCAATGATTTTACTGCTTTTACGATGTCAGTGGATCATATAGACTCTACTACTGGTATTTCTACGATGGAAAGAGCTAAAACTATCAACGCACTAGCAGATCCTACATCTATCGCGCATTCATTTAAAACTCCGGGACACATTTTTCCAATTATCGCTAGAGATGGAGGACTAAAGACGAGAAAAGGACATACAGAGTCTATTGTTTTTCTGATGCAGCTAGCAAATATGCATGAAGCAGGCGCAGGATGTGAAGTACTGGACGCAAAAGGCTTTCCACTAGCAGGAAATGATGTGTTTCAGTTTGCATCAGAACATAAACTGATATGCATAAGCGTGGCGCAACTTCTACACATCGCGATGAAGCGATAAAATCGTCGATCATCTTCCGCAGATTACAATACGCATGTATGCATACAGCTGGAAACGCTAAAATCGAAAATGAATTTTGAATTTCACTACTACGTCAACTTTATTGTCGCTATTACCGCAGGCTTCACATTCAAAGATGCTTGTAAAATAGCGTATAGCGCACAGTATGTTGATCACAATCATACTCAATACAATGTTTACTTGGCAAAAGCAGGAAAAAATATCAAGCTTTTCACAAATCATGTAAGCTGCAGTAATAATATAATGAATCCTTCTCAATTGCCTCTTATATTATATCTTGCATTTCACTTCGTACCTGGAAATCCGCAGATAGTAGCGATAAATAGAAGCGATCAAGTGAAAAATTTTTTATGCACTACCAAGAATGCCAACTTAGCAAAAAAAATGCTAATAAAAGGATTAGAGACTAAAGATCCTTACTACATAGGCATAGCATCGCATGCTTACGCTGATACATGGGCACATCAAAATTTTTCAGGAGTAATAGATGAGATAAATGCATTATACCCTCCGCGATCTTACCTTCAAATAGGGCATCTAGATGCATTTACTCTTCCGGATTCGATAAATACCGTGTGGTATGATACGAGGCTAAAGAACCCTCTCGTGGATAATAACGCTATTTTCATAGAAGCAGCAATATATCTTCTGAAGCATTATATGAAATTCAGACAACACTCTAAAGTTAATTATATACAAAGCAAGAGACAGCTGCAGCAATTTCTTGGTAGTACATTTCAAATACCAAATATAAAATATAGAATACAAGAATATCGTAAATATATAGAACTTACCTATAGTAAAAAGCTACAATACTTCGACGAAATGAAATGGATAAAAAAGATAAGCAACCATGAAATCATTGATGACACGATATTTGTGCAAGATATCTCTCAATTTCAAAACAGCGATTGGTACAAATTTCAGATCGCGTGTAAAGCTTATTTTGAATGCATCTATCCTAAATTACTCGCAAGAATTCACAGTTACTACCGCAATTATCCTGTTTCTACAGAACTCTCTCCCACCTCTTTCCATTATCTAACAACTTAGATTTTGTATATACCAACTCTACGTGAGTTTCCTTAGCGAAATCATAGTTTGGCCCTTCCACTATTGCATACACAGGACATGCTTCTTGGCATAATCCGCAATATATACACTTTGTCATGTCTATATCGTAGTGCGTTGCACATCTGGTGCCATTACTGAGTTGAGTCGTGGCCATTGTAATTGCCTGTGCTGGACATATGGCTTCACACAATTTACAGCCTATGCATCTCTCTTCTCCGTTATCATATAACAGCAACATGTGCTCTCCTCTCATCTTCGTGCCGACTGGATTTCTTTCGAACGGATATCGAATCGTAACTTTAGGCTTGAAGCAATAAAGTACACCTATTGCTATGCCCTTTACTACATCATATAGAAGAATAAACTTCAAGAACATCAATAAATTTCCGAACATCTTCTTTCTAACTACCTTCTGCGTTTAGTATTGCAAATAATGAATATGATGTAAACTTCAGCATCACTAATCGTGCGATACACCTTTGAATAATTCTATTTCTTCTATCAATAGATAATCATTTTTCCTAATTTTTTGCTTTAATTTTATCACTTCACTTTCAGGTATCTCTAATCTCATTAATACACATCCTCCTAATTGCAGCCCCGTCTCTATCGTAGTTGGTACTGTTTGAGATGCACCTAACTTTTTGATTCCCCTTGAGTGCCTATAGTCCTCTACTTTGGCTATAAGAGGTACATCACTGAAATACTCACCAAACATACGTACTGCCTTTGCAAGTATTCCTTTATCACTCATGCACAATACTACAGCTTGCGCTTTATCTGTTCTTACAGTGTCTAATGACTCTTTTTTCAGAAAATCTGCATAAAATACCGGAAAACCCTCTCTTCTAGCTGTTTTTACCAGCATAACATTACTATCTAATGCAACATACGGTATTTGCTCTTGTTCTAACATGTATGCCACAGTACGCCCTACTCTACCAAATCCTGCAATTATTACATGTTGTTCAAGATCACTTATTTCACTACGTTCTTTCGAAGCTAATGACAAGTTCTTTGATTCTACTAAATCCTCTATCTTCATACCAATAAAAGCCAGTAACGGTGTGAAAGCCATGCTAATGGTGATAATCATATATAACAAACGGGTCATTTCTGGCTCAATCAGCCCCTTTCCAGATGCTAAGGAGAATAACACGAATGTAAATTCTCCTCCTTGTCCTAAAACTAAACCAGCATGCGCCGCTGCGCCCCAACTCATTTTCCATAATCGACACAGTATTCCAATTATCAACCCTTTACAAACAAGTAATATGACTGCGCCACAAAAAATCTTCTCATAATTCTGCGCTACTTCGTCTAAATCAAGAGACATACCTACAGTAAAGAAGAACAATCCTAACAATAGACCATAGAATGGCATGATACTCTCTTCTATTTTCTGTCTATATTCTGTTTCAGCAATCAATATCCCTGCTAACAAAGCGCCCATTGCTTCTGACACGCCAAATTTCTTCATCACATGCGAAGCGCCAAGTACTAAGAAAACAGCAGTTGCCACATATATTTCCTCTTTCTTCACGCTTCCAATCAATGATAGAAACGGTCTCAAAAAAATACGTCCTGCAATAGTAATACCAATAATTCCAACCATTGCTTTCAAAGCCGCAATCCCCATCGCAGAAAGTATTGTATCAGTACTTTCTTTTGTGGATAGAAGCTCAGTAACAGAAAACAATAATACAACTATAATATCTTGCAATAACAGTATTGCGAGTGCAGCTCGTCCTACGCGAGTGGACGTCCTCTTGTTCTCTTCCAGTACTGGCATTACAATCGCTGTCGAAGATAAACTGAGAGACGTTCCTATTAAGATACATACATGATGTTCGAGAGACGAGAGTTTCATGATTATGATAGACAGCAGCACCGATGTGAGAATCACCTGTCCTCCACCCATTCCGATCACATACCATCTCATTTTTATCAGCCTTTCGAATGTCAGCTCAAGTCCTATGACGAACAGCAGAAGTGTTACGCCAAGTTCAGCAAGCATCTCTATCACCGAATGATCTTGCACGATATTGAATCCATGCTTGCCAAGTACCGCGCCGATCGTTAAGTACCCTAATACAGGACTTAACTTAATTTTATGTGACAGTACGACAATAAAAATAGAGACCGATAGTAGTATCAATACATCAAACATCGTCCATACACATATTATCTCTAAATCGTCTTGATAGATTATACGTGTTATCTAAAGAACATCAAATAGTATTCATTTTTTGTTATAATTATCATGGACTTCGTACCATTTTTCATATTTAACTAGTGAGGAAAATACGATATAGACATCCTATATATGCCAATTATCACATTCTTTAGCGCTTTCTTCGCATGCATCCTTTATCTTAAGGTAGCAATTTCGCTGTTAAAAAAACTTGTACCTAAAGGACAGCCAATAAGAAAGGATGGTCCTACAAATCATATTATTCAAAAGAAAAATACACCTACATTTGGAGGAACAGCATTTGCGTGCATATTACTTGGAACACATATTGTAATGATGCTGAAACACGATGATGTAAGGCATCTTTTTTTGTGGTCTCCACTATTATGCATGCTAAGCTATGGCATACTTGGCTTTTATGATGATTTTTTAAAAGTGAAATTTCATCATTCAAACGGTCTTTCTGCAACAATGAAATTATGCGCGCAACTTATAATAGGCTTGATTGTGACTTTTTATATCTCGCAATATCATCAATCGCAATGTGAGATATGGATACCAATACTAAATGTAAATATTCAAGTCAGCTTACTTACATATTGCATATGGGGCGCTATAGTGTTAGTTGCATCATCCAATGCTTTTAATCTGACCGATGGAGTAGACGGGCTGGCCACTACTACAAGCATTATAGTAATAGCGGCAGAAATTGCTATTTTATACTTATCTTCTCATTTCTCGAATAGTGAATTACCATTGCTTAAAACAGTAAGTAACGCAGTATTATTATCTCTTTGCTTCTCATTACTCGGCAGTTTATTCGGTTTCTTAGTATACAACAAACATCCTGCAAAAATCTTCATGGGTGATGTAGGTAGTATGGCTTTAGGTGGATTTATAGGTTGCATTGCATTGATTACGAGATGCGAATTGTTGCTGCCGCTATTCGCAATAGTACCGGTATTAGAGACATTATCTGTTATCTTGCAGGTATCTCACTATAAAATTACTAAAAACAGACTCTTTCTCATGACGCCAATACATCATCATTATGAAAAAAAAGGATGGACAGAAAATGAGATCAATATCAGATTCGGTATCCTTTCAGTAATATCATGCATTATAGGATTGTTGCTGTTTTATGCAGGTGTACATTAATTCTCAAGATCTGCATTGCGACTTGCCATCATACATTTTTTCAAGAAAGCGGCTTTTGTTGTAGATAAATCAACTATCGGCGAAATATACTGCTGCTCATGCAGTACATCATGCAAATGCTTAGCCGGAACATCTCTTAGCTCATGTATCCATCGTTTTATGTATTCTCCATCTTTATCAAATTTCCTACTTTGTAAAAACGGATTCATCACTCTAAAATAAGGAGATGCGCTAACTCCACTTCCTGATATCCATTGCCATCCAAATGCATTACTTGCAACATCAGCATCTACCAAAGTATCCAAAAACCACGCTGCGCCATACTGCCACTTCACATGCAAATTCTTGATTAGAAATGATGCTACAATCATCCTTACTCTGTTAGGTAACCATCCGATCTTCCATAATTGCCTCATACCAGCATCTACAATAGGATATCCCGTTTTACCGCACTGCCATTTCTTTATTATCAAATCATTCTCTATCCATTCTATTTTATCAAAGTGCGCTAATTTTGAGCGATAGTAGTAGTCTGGCATATGTTCCAAAGTATGATAAGAAAACTCTCGCCAAAATAATTCTGAGAGAAATTTGTGAACAGATTGATCTACAAGCATTGATTTTATATCACATAGCATTCGCCTTACACTTATTTCTCCAAAGTGGATATGAGGAGAAAGTAATGAAGTACCGTTAACAGACATGATATCTCTACGTTCTGCATACAGTAATATGCTTCTTTCTCGCGCATTCTCTTGAAATAATTGCCATTTCTGCAAAGCAAATTTTTCACCTATTTGCCAATAATTTTCCATTTCACTCCACCATTTTATCCCTTTTATTTGAGGGATTGCGCACATTACGTTACGCAAACGATAAGAATCGTGAATACTACGAAATCGCGGTAACGGTAACATTACTGCTATTTCTTCAAGTCTATCCAATGCTTTTTTAATAAACGCACTAAAGACTTTAATTTGCACATCACTAAAAGCGTCGCTAAATAATCGATTAGGATAAAATTTATGAAGCGTAATATGACACTCAATCAACATTGTAAGTAAGAATTTAGGCAAATCGTCATTGTGATAAATTCCAGCTATTTCAAAAAATGCTACTATCATATGAAAATCCGCTAATATATTTTCAACGAATATTACTTGTATCTTATAATCCGCTAATACGTCCATAAAGTTTCGTACAGCATTCAATCTCCACCATCTACTAGCGTGACCTGTCAATTTTTCATCTATACATACTACTATAATCGGCAAATCTTGATTCGCTGCATAAAATAAAGCTGGATTATCGTGCAATCTAATATCGTTTTTAATCACTACGAGATTAATTCTAGAACGCTGCATTTACATTTTTTATAAATCGGTTATCAGAGTACTTTTTCAATATATAAAACAATACGAATTATGTTCTGAAGCTTTATATAAAAACTACTACAACACATTGCACTATTTCTCATGTATCTATAACAATTAACAGCAACATTTTTACGAAAATTTTCAATACAACAATATAACATCTCGCTAATAAAGGTCTCATAGATTTCAGAGTGCAGATTCATTAACAAATCGTTCTCGCTATCCCTAAGTTATTGATTTATTGCATTCTTTGTTATAGCATGTGCGAGTTCAGTAATAGAAGCATTTCGAGTAATGTCGCTAAAATTTTACAGACCTATGTGTTCCTCTACTAGAGGCTTGGTGTCGGTTGCACGCGATGATTTGTGGGCAGGAAAGCCATTTAAGGGCTTAGTTACCTCATTGAATAAGAGTGGCGGGCGCAATAACATGGGGCGCATCACAGTGCGTCATAAAGGTGGAGGACATAAAGTAAAGTACCGAATCATAGATTTTAAAAGAAGGAAATTAGACGTACAAGCAACTGTTGAGAGGTTAGAATACGATCCTAACAGAACTTCTTTTATAGCTTTAATCAAATACTCCGATGGCGAGTATTCTTATATTATCGCACCACATAACCTCAAGGTAGGCGATACCGTCATCTCTTCCGATAGCGCAGAGATAAAGGTAGGTAATACGCTTCCCTTGGGAAAGATGCCATCTGGTACGGTAGTACATAATATCGAATTAAAGCCTAATAAAGGCGGACAATTGGTAAGATCTGCAGGATGCTCTGCAATGGTCACTGGTAGCGATGGTGACTATGTTCTGGTAAGATTGAAATCAGGTAAAGCAACTATCACAAGAAAAGTATTGAGAACATGTTTTGCTACAGTAGGAGTTGTATCAAATCAGGATAATAGAAACATAAAATTCGCAAAAGCAGGTAGAAAAAGGTGGATGGGAGTAAGGCCAACTGTAAGAGGTGTGGCGATGAATCCAGTCGATCACCCTCATGGCGGTGGAGAAGGAAAGACTTCTGGAGGTAGACATCCTGTTACTCCTTGGGGTAAAGGTACTAAAGGACTAAAAACAAGAAAGAATAAGAGAACAGATAAGTTCATTGTTCACGTAAAAAATAAATAATTTTTCTAATCTTTGATAATCAAATATGTCGCAGGCTCAACAAAAGAAAGAAAGAGAGGTAAGAAGATTGCCTTACGTCGATCCGAGACTTTTGAGAAAAGTGAAAAAAGCAATGCAGGAAAATGATCAAAAGCCTATTAAAACGTGGTCGAGAAGTTGCACTATAGTACCGGAGTTTGTTGGATTGGTGCTGGCAGTGCATAATGGAAGAAAACATGTAGCCGTTATGATAAAAGAAGAAATGGTTGGAAAGAAACTTGGTGAATTTTCTCCTACTAGAACTTTTAAAGGACACGGTTCTAACAGAAAGTAGCAGAAAATACTAAAAAGTAGCGTAAAATCTTTGTCGTTCTACTAGATAGTTTGTAGACGCCTTTGATAGTAGTAGGCAAAGTTTCCGTGGAGGCTGTATATATCTCTTCTATCTGATACCAGTGTTTACTGCGTTAATTGAATTTTGCCACCTCATCGAAAAAAGCTGCTTGAGTTTTATACCTCTGATATATGTAGAAGTACTTTCTTTTATTGAAGTTATGACGATATATTAAGCCTCTTGTGCGTTATGCGCCTTTCGCGCCTTGTTCTTTTCTCAATTTACTAAATCGGTTAAATCTTTCTTATTATTTTCTCATTTCCTCATATAGATTGTATTACTTCTTTTGCTACGCAATTCAGCATAAGAAGGCGTTTTATCATTTATGCAGAACTTAGCTCTTTTGAAGAAATGTAAATATTTTCTAAAGTGTAAGTGAATTTCATAACATAGTAATAGACTACAGAAATACGCTAAAAATCTAGCTTACATCTTATGAGAGAAATACATCATTTTTTTATTACGTTCATATAGTCATAATCGATTCTATAATAAGATATCAATAACAGTACAATCCATTGTACGGCTACTATTATGCAATTACGTACATCATTTCCTTCACTAATATTCATATAAATTTCATATGAAGGTAACTCTTTGGCATACTTACTTCTGCAATATCTCGTCAGTACACAATATTTTCTCGATAATCATCGCATTTTAAGCATATCTGATGATCATAACATAAATATCCATCTTCTCTTAGAGAAATTATTAATACAATGAAAATCCACATAATTTCTATGACAAGAGTGTATATGTGTTCACATTTTACATAACTTATCAGTTAACATTTGAAAAAAGTATTGCTACAAAATTTTCGCCTGTGTTAGCATTTTTATATAAGATATTTTTTCTCCTTTGTTTGCTGCACAATAGAGGCCTTTTTTCAAGCTATGAGATCAAAGAAATCTAGTCATCATACAAAAATAAATCTTTTCTAATGAACGAATTTTTAAATTTTTGAAAAAAATATGTTACAGAATGTCAAAAATATCACCAAATCTGTCGTATTAGTAGGGCCAATGGGTTCCGGTAAAAGTGCTATAGGCAGAAGATTGGCAAAAAAATTAAAATTGCCATTCTATGACGTAGATTCCGTTATAGAAAGTCGAAAAATGCTTTCTATCACCGAAATATATGATTTTATGGGCGAAGAGTATCTTGCTCAATTAGAAGCACAGACTTTAAAGGAAATACTAAGCTATGGAATATCGGTAATATCAGCAAGTGGCAATATTACATTTACTCCGACTTTATACAACGTAATAAAGGAGAAATCGATATCTATCGCTATACTTGCGGATAAAGACATCTTGTATGAACGTTTGATGAGGCGTGATATCAGACCGTCCTTTGCACACGCAAAAGACAAATATGCATTCGTGGAAAAAATGATTAGTGATGTGGAAGCGATTGCGCCAAAACTCAATCATACTTTAATAAATAATACAACTGAATTGCATCAAATTACTTACTTCATAGCGAAGAAAGTAATAGAGTTAAATCACAAAAACAACACGTTTTTCGAAAACAGAACGCAACACGTTAACAGGTTTATACAAAAAACTGTATAGCGTTTGCCTCGAAGAACACTTTTAGCGGCTTTACTCTCCGCCTTCGAATTCATGATATATTCTCAGCAATTGATTATATTTACTTGTACGTTCTCCTCTGCATGGCGCGCCGAATTTCACAAAATCGCTACCACAACCATAAGCAATATCTGCAATGGTATGTTCTTCCGTATCTCCTGATCTATGAGAAAACACTAACATCATATCATTAGATTTTGCTAACATTACAGCTTCCATCGCTTCCGATAATAATCCGATTTGATTAGGCTTTATAATGATTGCGTTTGCAGATGCTTTTTTACTGCGAATTATTTCTTGATTCGTTACAAATAAATCATCTCCAACAATCATCACTTCTTTTCCTAACTTCTTCATAATCATCATCCATCCCTTTTCATCTTCTTCATGAAACGGATCTTCAATACTTAATACATTGCCACACTGCTTCACAAGATCGCAATAAAACTCGCATAATTGCTCAGAAGAGAGAGGATGTTTAAATTCTGACAAGTTGTACAGGAAACTTTCATCTTTCATTTCGCAGAAATTAGAAGCTGCTACATCAAGCGAAATCTTTACATTATCAAGGTTATAGCCTGCTCTTACAATTGCTTCATTCAGAATATCAAAAGCTGCCATTATATTACCGCCACCAAAACTTACCCCTCCCTCATCGCCAACATTTATACTATAATCTTTCTCTTTGAAAATTCTTTTAAGCTCGCAAAATATCTTCGCTCCTGCAATTATTTTTTCCGATATAGTATCAAATATCATTGGAGTAATCATAATCTCTTGAAAATCCAATCCTCCAACTGCATGCATTCCACCATTTATTACATTCAGCATAGGAGTACACTTATGCTTTCTATCTTCAACGGTATATCCACGCATCTCCATTAAAGTGCTTATATAATGAGATATCGATACATTCTTCTTAGAAGCGCATGCCACACAGAATGCAACTGAAACAGCAATACAAAAATTCCCTCCTAGTACACTTTTATCAACAGTGCCATCAATACCAGCTAATGCTGTATCAAACTCCAACTGTGAAGGAAAACTCATTCCACACAAGACTTGTACTCTTGATAAACCATCATCAATTATATTCTTCACACTAAAGCCATCGTCATCTCTCTTTGCGACTGCTTCATACATTCCTACGGAAGCACCACTAGGTGCAATAAACTTCCCTACAGCTCCATCAGCTAACGTAACAATAGCTTCGATTGTAGGATTGCCCCTACTATCCAACACCTCAATCGCTCTAATATTCTCAATGATAAACACAATTTTTCTTATCACTTTTGTATACCGCGACACATTACTAAAGCATCACCACTCTGTCAACTGTACATAAGAAACGAGATACAATACATCACATTACTGCAGAAATCACTTTATTCTGGATTAATTACTATTCCTTTTTTCTTTACTGAAAAGAAAAGCTGTGGTTGCTTAGCTTGCCCTGTTCTACCTACTGTACCTATTATACTTCCCTTTTTGATTTGCTGTCCTTTTTTGATCTCAATACTTTTCAAATTGCCATACGTAACGGTATACTTTCCATGCTTTACTACGACATAATTACCGTATACTTCATTACCATGCTTACAAAGTATCACAACTCCATCAGCAGCGGAGAATACTGAAGTACCGCTTTTTGCTTTTATTGTAATACCATCTCTGAAATCGTCATTTTGCTGCTCTATATGCTTTAATACTGATCCAGAGACTGGCCACATAAATGATTTATCCTTCATCGGATTAGCGCTTCTTATACCCTGCACAGATGATGATACATCTTCCTGCTGCTCAGATGAAGCAACGCTCTTCTCATGTTTATGCGAGATACTATCTTTTGAATATTCGTCAGCTTCAACGTCCTCTTTTCGCTTTTCATATACCTGCTGCACCTCAACAGTGGAATTATCATGCTCCTTTGCTTCTGCTGTAACTTCTGGCACTTTCTGCTCAGCACCATCATCACTATTTTTTTCTTGATTCCGTGATTCAGTATCGGAAACATTTTCCACCGCAGCAGAAGATCGTACTGGCATTCCTACTTCTTTCGATGCTTCTTCTTGTACATCCTTTATCGTATCGCACTCTGCTTCTTCATGCTCTTGCAAAAGATCGCTACTCTGTCCATCAACAACAAGCAGAGACTGACGAGTTGTAGTACAAGAGGAAAGACATATAATGCAGTACACTAGTACTAACACTTTCAATTCTATACTTTTCACCACATTTCCTATATTTCCTATATGCGTAAGATAACTAAAACGACTGCAATTCGCAACGTCGGAAAAATTTATTAAGCAAATGATAGGATACATAGAAGGTACAGTGCAAGAATTCGAACATGATTACGTGTTATTAAACGTACATGACATAGGATATATAGTGTATTGTGCGCCACACATCGCCAAATCTCTTCAGATTGGAGATAAAGTCGCATTTTATGTCGAACAGCAATTTAGAGAAGATGCGGTACAGCTTTTCGGCTTCACAACGAAACAGGAAAAGAAGATATTTCAATTATTGAAAGGAGTACATGGTATAGGCGCAAAACTAGCAATAACAATACTAGGCGAACTATCCGTCGCTGAGATAATTGATGCTATTGGAGATAGTAAAGTCAGTGTTTTTGAAAGAATAAGCGGTATAGGGAAAAAAATAGCTACGAGAATGGTAACCGAATTAAATACCGCGAATGCGTTTAAAAGATTATACACAGAGATAGATAGAAGCACTTATTCGGAAAACAACAAACAAGCTCCATTGCCGAGTATATATCATGAGACACTAGAGGCATTGATATATCTCGGCTTCAATAAAAATGATGCGCAGAAAACTCTTGATATCATCTCACAAAAATTGTCCTACGACATTACCAAAGAACAACTACTTCAGGAAGCACTCAAATCTTTATCGCGTTTTTAACTACTATACCCGCAAACCTCCGTTCGCATTAATCACTGCACCTGTGATAAAAGCAGTACTATTTTTAGCTAAAAATGCTGCAATTTCTGCGATTTCTTCAGGAGTACCAAGTCTACCTATTGGTATTTTTGAAACTACTCTCTGTAAATCTTCTTGTTTCATATGCATCACCATATCCGTACCAAGGTATCCAGGTGCAATTGCATTAACTGTAATTCCTAATGCAGCATTTTCCAAAGCAAGTGCTTTTGTAAAGCCTTCTATTCCAGCTTTAGAAGCAGAATAATTTGTCTGTCCTAACATACCATTGGCATTTACAGAACTAATATTGATGATCCTACCGAATTTATTATCTCTCATTTTCTGTATTACACAACGAGACATGTTGAATACCGAAAATAAATTGGTGCGCAGTACTGATTCCCAATCATTATGCTCGGTTTTATGAAACATTCTATCCTGCGTAATACCCGCATTGTTAATCAAAATTTCTACATTTCCACCTAAATAATCTTCCACTGCGGAAATGTGAAACTGACATTCTTCAAAATTACCTACATCCCAGCAAAAAGCCTTTGTGACAATACTTTTTTCTATTGCCGTTGCTGCTGCTTTATCAGAATTATAAGTGACAGCAACTGTATAACCGCTTTCGTAAAACTTTTTCGCAATAGCTTTACCAAGCCCTTTTATACCACCGGTTATTAATACGCGACGCGACATCATATTTTTTAAAATATTTATATTATCTTTAATTAGAGTAAAATTTATATCACAAGTCAATATCTATTGCATATAAAAGATAACACTTATACAATTCAAATAACGCTACTCTCTACCATAAAGAATGCCGGATCAATCCGATACAGAAAATTTTATGAAGCCTCTATGTCAGAAGGTTAAAAAAGTCCCGGAAATCGCAAAAATACCGGTCACTGCGTTCATAAATGGTGCACCATCTCAAATTACAATATCTGTCGGATATCCTAAGAAGGATAATCCTATAGAATTTCAGATGAAAGCATTAAGTGAAAAACAAATCACTATTCCTGATGAGGTAGAAAAATCGCTACACGAACTTGTCGAAATTTCTCATAAGTATCACATTTCAGTCGCAGAACTTATAAGACAGTCGAAACAAGCAGAGGAAGAACAAAAAAGAAAGTCACAACCATCTGCACTCGCGGAAGAAAGAGAAGATCTTAAAAATAACCTCAAAAAGAAAGGAATAATTACAGAAACTCAAGCTATATCTGCAGACACTACGCCTACGGAAGATACCACTGCGGACACTACGCCTACGGAAGATACTCCTGCAGATACTACGCCTACGGAAGATACCTCCACAAAAGATGCGCAAGATACTCCGTAGAAGCGCTGATATAAATTATTAAGTGCAAATTATCGACTCATCCTCCATGATAATGTAGGATCGTGCATTGAATATATACGCATAAAAGCATGAAATTCAAAATAAGCATACTAAAAATAGTATCATTCTATAAGCTATTACCATCCCTTATTACCTTAGTTTCTCTATCATTAGGTGTACTGTCGATTGTATATTCAATCTCCTTCAAATTCGAGCAAGCTGCAGTACTGATCATTATTGCTACCATTATGGATAGCATAGACGGATACACAGCAAGACTATTGAAAGCAACATCAAAGTTTGGAGAGAATTTAGATTCTATTGCAGACGTAATAAGTTTTGGAATAGCACCTGCTATCTTAATGCATATATGGCTTTCAACATATACCATAGCGCAAGATGCAACTGTGTTTTTATTGTGCACAATCTTATTTCCAAGCTGTACGGCTGTAAGATTAGCAAGATTCAATACGCAAAGTATTTCACTAGAAGATGTAGAAACATATTGCACAGAGTCACAGTACACGCATGATAAAGATGTGAGAATAAGAAAAATACTGTTTGGCATGGGAGCATTTTTCTGCGGCATACCAGCACCAGTAGGTGCGATGCTTTTAGTGCTACCATTAATGTTAAAGTTCAGCGTCATGAAAACGCTACAAATCCCCGCAGAAATAATACTGATATATCAAGTACTAATCAGTTTATCTCTCGTCAGCACACTGCCAACATTTTCTCTAAAATATATGAAAATTCCTGTAGCATATATACCAATTGCGCTACTTGGATCTGCATTATATATAGCGTACGTCCTCACTGTGCCATGGAATGCAATTCCCTTACTATTGACAATTTATATATGCTCTATACCATTCAGTGTAATAAAATTCGAGAAAATCTGTAAAAATCATACAGGAACAAGAGAATATCTACGAGAAAAATACTGCAAAAAACAATAATATTAATATTAGCGTTAGAGTAATCGAATTTTCGGTAATGTTCTCGGATTATTGCATACATTAGCACTATACCAGTGTAAGAATTGCACTGCAGAATCCATCAGATCATCATTTTTACAATACGGATATGATACTATTTCGTTGAGTAAAGCCATTACGTGATCGTCTTCAACTTTATCTCCTCTTTTTATTATAGATCTTTTAGGGAAAAATATTTTTCCGACTTCAAAGAGAAATGACACTAAGGATAATCTTGCTTTCTTACTGTATTTCGGTTTATACGAAATTACTCTCATTCTACGATTCGTGATATGAGGTAATTCTTGAATAAGCTGTATACCTGAAGCAGCTTCCTCAATAATAACGCCAAGCATCTTATGCGAGTATTGATCATATCTCTTTTGCCATTCTTCAATAATAAAGTTCTTTAATTTCAAGTATTCTGCTTTTACCCTTTTCGCTTGTAATAAATATACGCCACTATCATTAATTCCCCACTCTGTCATAGCTGAGTAATCATTACCTACTTTGCTTTTACTAGCACAATCCCAGCTTTGATATATCATATCAAATTTTTTCTCCATGTTATCATTGTACCATTGAATCCAATCTTCCCGCACTATGCTATCTTCTCTATGCTTTAATGGCTCTTGTTGATATTGAGATAGAAAAACGCTTTCTCCTACTGCATTTCTTAGAGAAGATAGTGAATCTTTCGTATATCTGAAAGTATCAAATGGCTGATTCTTCGGTATTTTAACTTCATAATCACCAAACTTGTATATTCTATCAGAAGACGCTAGCGCTTCTATAATAACGTGATGCCATTTTTGAAAATCTCCAGTATCAATTTGCAGTAACTTGCCACTCAAATCTTGCTCGTGCAATCTTTGCATAATCAAACATATAATACCATTTTTAGGAGAATTAAGACGAGAAAATAATACACTTTGAAACCAATAGTAAGTCTTTTCCCTATACTCGAGAGAATTTATATTTTGCGGAATCTGCGGATCGTCAATAATAATAATGTCCGCACCTTCTCCTAATAAAGTTGAATTTGGAGAAGTTGCAAATTTGTATCCTAGCTGTGCCGTACTGATTCTATCTTTAGAGAATCGAAATTGCTTTGCACATGGAAAACACTCACAATACCAATCTGATTGCATTACTGTTTTACAATCCATGTTATGCTTTATTGCAAGAGATTTATTATAGCTAACAGTAATAATTTTCGAGTCCGGCGCACGTCCTAATATCCAAGATGGCCATATCACACTAAATATGATAGATTTTAATGCTCTTGGTGGTATATTGACTATCAGACGATTTATAATGCCTTTTTCAATAAGTTTTATATTTTCTATAAAGCATCTTATATGCCAATTCTGATATAGTTCTTGAGTAGGATGTAGCGTGCGAAAAGCTTTATGAAAAAATGAATAAAAGTCCTCTTTTAAGATGCTGGAAAATATTTTGCTGAGTTTTTTCACTTTTTTAAACGATAATGAACATTAAATGTGTTAGTTGCTGCGCAATTTCGCATGATATGGATATATGCAATAAGTGTGGAAAAGTAATACAACTCGACGATAAAATGGTGTTGTATAAGGATACTCCTTTTGAAAATGCTGAAAATTGGATTACGCTCTTTGATATATTGAATATCACAGAGCAAGAGACTTTCTCTAACGATATTCTGCTACTAAAATGCAACCAAAAACAGGAAAAATTTCACCCTGATAAGCATATTTACGCAACGCAATTTGAAAAATTGATAGCAATGCATAGAGCATCTATATGCAATAGAGCACTCGTCACACTTTCTGATTTCGTATCACGCGTAGAATACATACTACAAGTTCATAGAATAAAGGAAGTAGCGGATGATAGTATTTTAAAAGATCTTTTTATGCTAAATATCAAATTCGAGGAGTCGGATAGTGAAGGCAAGCTGCAAATAATGACAACAATAAAAGATAAAGTCTTTACATTACAGAAGTTAATTATAAAAATAATCACGCTATCACAGTACGATAACGTTTCTAAATATTTAATAGAGTTACGTTATCTCACTAAGATGAAAAAAAACTTGCACAATCTAACAATACTCTCTTAAAGGAGAGATATATAATTACATCTTTTTTATCAGTTACTGAGAATTTTATAAAAACAATGGATACTTTTCTTGGAAAAAATACAAAAATTCCTACACAATATGCGCCGTACGTGCTATGTAAAATACCCCGCGAATTCTCAAGAAAAACTTTTATAGATAGTCAAAGTTCTGTGTCGAAAATGCACGGTTTTGATCTATGGCGATGCTACGAACTAATTTGGCTTGATTCATATCATATTCCTGAAGCATGCGTATTAGAATTCAAGTACGATGCGCAAAGCGAGTACCTTCTAGAGTCTAAATCAGCAAAGATATATCTATCATCTTTACGTAATAGGACTTTTCGAGACAGAGATGAATTAAGCATTACTATTTCCGATGACCTCAGCAGTGCATTAGAAACTACAATAAATGTAAGGATCTTCGATATTGACAGCTACTTACAGCCGGTAAAGCGTCAAGGTATCTGCTTAGATACAAAAACTAAAGAACTAGAAGAACTCAGCATGGCAGCTCTTGCAAAAGACACCTTTCATAGAAGAATGGATTACGTTACTCATTGCAATTCTACTACAAACGTCGACGATGTCATGTATACCAATACCTTTCGATGCAATTGCCCTATTACAGAACAGCCCGATCTTGCAACTGTAACGATACACTATACCGGTATAGAACTGAATAAAAGTGCTTTATCGATATATCTAAATTCTTTCGAAAAACAGAGCGGCTTCCACGAATTTTCCATCGAGCGAATATTGCTTGATATCACTTTGAAATATGAAGCAAGTAATGTAATGGTATATGGAAATTACATGAGAAGAGGCGGGATTGAAATAAATCCATATAGAGCAAATTACCTTATCGATAGTCATCATATTAGTAGAACATTACGACAATAGATTGATGATATATTTTGATTGCGATATATCACGATTTATACTACACTTTTCGTGGCTTTAGCATGCATAAAAGTTTCGCATAAAGCCACTTTTGCGTGTGTCCTTAGCTCAGCTGGATAGAGCAAGTGCCTTCTAAGCACTAGGTCGGGAGTTCGACTCTCTCAGGACACGCCATATGAGTCGTAAAGCGCAGAGATCATTATTCTGCAGTAAATAGCCTTTAATCCACAAAGTAGCGATATGCGCTACTCGCTCTTTCAGAAAGCCAACCTTTCACACTTTGTAGAGAGTTTCCGACTGCTTTACCACCGTCAGATCCATAGACTCCTTTTGCAGTTTCCGCAATTTTTGCACCAAGTGCAGAAAAGAATACTACAGCATTTCGTGTAAGACAACTTACCGCAAGAAAACAAAGTATCTGCAGCATAATAAATAATCCAACTTGAGATTCAATAGGATAGTGCGCATCACTCAGCGCTGTATATCCATGAAGAACACATAAACCAAAGAAATTCCAAAGGCATATTTTACATATAGTAAAATTGAATACTGCGGATATTAGAATAAAGGTTATTACTTGCAAAAAAGACAATGCGCTGAAGACTAGTACAACTTGCGCTGTTATTCCAAATAAGTACTTCACTGTACTCCAAAAAATTTTGTGAGAAAAATTAAACAAAATACATGATATTACAACCGGAATAAAAATGAGTAATATGGCCATTACCGTTACTGCATATAGATACATCATTGCAGCCTTTAACATCGCTACTACGTAAATATATACCGCTATCATGAACATTATACCGGCACAAAATGTCAGCACACCTCTCAATAGAGATAATAATTTCAACATTGAACTCCATATAAAGTTGAAAATATAATCGAGGTTATTTAATACAAACACTCCCGTATCGCACGAATTTACGCATGATTTGCATAGTACAAGATCTTCTAATGCAAGCGCACCGGATGCAATATTGGTGACAGCTAACATACCTCCTAAAAACGGTTTAAAGAAAAAGTCATAAAATAGCTGCCAACTACTTGCGCTAAAGAAACATGCTATCGTAGTAAATTTTGCTATCGTAAAAATGACTTCCTTTGTTGTCACTTCAGACATACCAATAAAAAATTTTAATGCATGAATCACAATACTCAGTAGTATGGCAAATCGAACAATTAGCAGCATCATCGGATTTTGCACTATTCCATCAAATAATTTTCCTACTGCTCCCGCTTCAGATGGAGAAACAGAATTTCCATCACGCTTTAATATATCGGCACCGCCAAATAGCATGCCAACATATGCCGTTATAAATCTACAAACTGGCCCTCCTTTACTAGATGATGCAGTAGGAGAAGATTGCAAAGATAGTAATCCAGAGTCATTTGGCAGTACACTGCCGCTATCTTTACCTATCACGGTACCCTGCACAGTGTACTGCCCTTTAAGAGGTCCTTTCCCTACTACTACGCTGCCATTCTCACTTCCAACATTGCCTTGTACTATATATTGCCCTGCAGTAGCATCTTTTTTTACTATAAAGTTACTATTTTCATTTCCAACAGTATATTGCCATTCATCAAATTCTTTCTGCGCGGCAGCATGATAATCATTCTCTCCAGTACCATGTGCTTCATACTGCTTCTTATTAGGATTTCCATCTACGATGACAGTGTACTGATTATCTCCTGTGATTGTATATTGCCATGCTTTATTTTGATCTATACGAGGAAATATTCTTGTAGATGTATCGCTCTTTTCGTATTGCACGTATTGCTGCCAATCAGAACTCTGCGCAAGGATATCTGTATCATTCCCTGCGGTAACAGATATACCAACAATATATCCATTTGCAGCATTCGTATTCGGCAATGCATTCTGTATCTTTGCGATATATGTTTGATATGATGAAAATATCTCACTATTCACATCGCTATCTTCGAAAGTAGTAGTAATGCTTGGACTATATCGAATTCTGAGAAATAAATACCCTTTTGGAGTGCCAAAAGGGATAGATACCGTCGCTTGTGTAGTACCAGATTGCCACGGTACCGCTTTCCACTCTACCGCTGAAATGGCATAACTTTCATCGCTTGTAGATACAAATTCGGTAGGAACTACAGCATATTCTAATCCTGCACCATTTGACAGCACACAATTTCCAGTGGAGAGTATCACATTAAATCCTCCTACATTATCAGTCCAATAAACTTGAGGTATAGTTGCAGAAGATGACGAAGCAGGCTCAAAATGCCTTAGACCAATCGCAGAAACACCTGAAGGAAGACCGCTTAAATATCCAGCAAAGCTTATAGCAGGAAGTGCATTTCTATTATATCTGATATATAGTGATTCTTCATTTTGAAACTGGCACCTTTGACGATGTGTAGCATTATTGAAGCATTGAAACATTTGCAAAAACGACAGCGGCGCTGTGTCTAAGCTAAGACTGCATGCTCCTAAGTAGCCATATAAGTAACTATCCATATCTGCAACAATGCGCATACTGTCTGGATACTGTCTCGTATAAATCGCACCTTGTAGTCCTGTACTATTCGCGAATTGGATGCTTTGAGGTGTATCATCATTTTCTTCGGACGCAGATACAGTACTACCATCAAGCGTAGCGCTGATTTCATTATTCTGAGTGCTAACAGTGCCATTATAATCGTTATTTTCATCACTTACACTAAATGCTCTGACATCGCTTGATTCTTTTTGAACTGAAACAGTTGCGTTTTTTGTAGTACCACTTGCATTGGTAGATGAAAAAGTACCACCATCACTACTAGATTGAAAATTGTATGTACCGCCATTTATTTTAGCTGTTGTATCATATTCGCCATTCTTCTTTATCATTGTTAAAGAATTTTCATCTTTTATCGCAATAATATCATCATTAGAACGAATAATACCTTCCTCATAATTGCAGGATTTCGATATATTTGGCGTTGGAGTACTCTGAAAATTGAGCAATTCCTTCATATTAAATATTGTAGATGATAGTGTAATACCTCCTGAAATATTACCGGCTATCCAATCTGCATCATTATAATCATTAGTGAAATATAGCAATAAGCTGTATTGATCAGCGTGATTTCTACATGAATATGGCTGCCAACTTGTCTCCATGCTTGAATTATCCTGTCTAGGCTGCAAGTAGTTGCAGTCATACAAATAATTTCCATAATACTCTATCTTAAAAAAGCTACCGTTCATCACAAATTGCGATGGAAAATACACGTTTGCGTTTCTTGCGCTCCACGTGCCAATACCAAGATTATACTGCGTATTAATCGGCGTAATCTCTATCTGTTCTGTAGTTGTCGTATCTTGAACAGAGGAGCAGTTTTTTTTATTCTTACCCTTCGCACACTGACTTTGCGTTTTTTCGCATTTTTTCTTTTGCCCGCCTGATAAACTATCACACGGATCAGTCACTGTTATCTCAGTGGTAGTAGCACAATCTGCAGGAGTTTGGCATCCAGCATATCCATTACTGGCATTATTCCATCCTCCAAGTGAGTAGATAGAATATGGAAAAGGAAAAATGTAAGACGTTTGAAATCCGCACATCACAGGCTGATCGCTCATACCTACTTCAGTAATACCAGTAGGGTATTTCATCGTACTGTCGTTATATATCTCGAGAGTGACTTGATCTCCTCCTTTCACTACTATTTCTGTGTTGTACGGATATGCAGGATTTAAGTCATCAATCAAAGCATTTGCTGACGTAGTAGTAGTACAAGTGGATTGAGTTGTATTGTTTGCATTTGATATCTTATACGGGCTAGTAGGATACAATAGATTTATTTCGGACAGTGAATTGTAATCGCTATTCGGTACTTTTATTGTGCTTAAAGTGTATGGAATACCACTTTGACAGCTAATAATACATTCTTGTATAGTATCCTGATTTGCCTCTATAAGATTAAGATCTACCTGCGTATTAAGATTATCTTCAATAAAATCATCTAACTTAGTGACATCTTTCTTTGTAATGCCACCTTGAATATCGCTTTGTATAGTAGATTTAAAATCTGCAGGAAGCGTAATGCCAAACAATGCAGCACACTCTTTTTGGCATCTAGCCCAACATTTCGCACCTACTGCACCTACGTAATGTAGTTCTGCGATATCAGCTTCGTGATTGAAATTACTCCATATCGGATTATAGAATCCAGTATCATAGCTATAAGTGCAACTTTTATAAAAATCCGACGATGAAGCGCTACGCAGATAAATACAAAATAAAAAAGGTACGATAAGACATATTACATGAAAAATCATACCTATACTCGCGAGATACTGTGATAAAATCGCCAGACTATATCTCTTATTTCGCTCTTTCATTTCCGAATTAGATCGTTTAAGAAGGAAACAGTTTTGCTTGGCGCTTTAAGGGCAACACCACTTATACTACCCACTCCTCCCATAGTCTCCTCTGCTGATAAGCTGCCTTTCGCAGTCTCATTTAGCGACGCTACTCCAGTAAGCCCTTCTACGAAGGTAACCATAGAATCTGAAAAATAGTAAAACAGCATTGTCATTAGCATCATATTAAACATAGGTACTAGCAGCTGTCCTACGGCATTTTGCTTTAAAAGCGTAAGAGTAAAAAGAAAAATCTGTATACTAGTAACAAAGGGTGCTACAGCTTGAGATGGAGAAGCAGCACAATTTTCCATAATATTTATTATGCTTCCTTGAGTGTTCGCTATTATTCCAATATTGTGTGAATTATTAGTTTGCGCTACATTATACATTGCACAAAAGACTGAACTGATGCCGTTGCATAAGTCAGTCATATTCAATGATAATTCATTTGTTCCACTAGAGGTCGTTGCCGCTGTAATCTGCGCTGGAGATACACCATAAAAAATTGAATTCATACATGTGAGAAACAAAGCAATCAGTGCAAACAGCACGCCAGGATATAGAGTATATCCTATGATAAGCTTCGTAGCATGCTGACATATATCTCTTGTAGGTTCAAAAAGGTAAAATGCGCACCAAATCGGCATTAATAATATAAGTACAGTGATAGTAAGCATTGATAAGATAAACATATGAGTAAACTTAAATATCACATTTAGTAAGAAGATAAGGTATATCAAAGTAACAATGCTCAATATGAATCCGTTAACACCTGCAAGCAATCCTGCACTCACAAAAATGAAAACTAGCATCTGCAATAAAGAGTATTGACAAGTGCCAAAACTCATTAATACCGCTAAAGAGCAATCTATAAAATCCCATACACTAAGATATATATATTGACCGTTACCAAGGTATGGTACTGGAGTAGGATACAACGCTTGATCTGGTGCTATTTTATCAGTTATATCGTTAAAATTCGTTAAAGCAGGCGTAACAGTTGCCGAGGTATTCGCAGTAGTTGTGCTTTTTGAGACACTTACATTACTTACCTCAGCCGATACAGTTGTAGCGTTAGCACCTACGGCTATTCTATTAGGGCCAAGTAAATTTCTGTTATTCGTACCTGGAAGAGCATAAGTACACCACTTCATCGGATCTGTTAGCTCTACCGACTGCATGAATATATTCGCAATACCATTCATGACATTCAGTATTACTTCATACAGTCCAACGCCTTGCCGTTCATCAGCAACATTAGTCATGCTGTTGTATGGTATATAAAACCATACACTTCCAATACCGAAGTACCATGCTACTACTAATCTTGCCAAATATCCGAATGCTTGCCCTCTTGTAAGATGATCTGGATGTATTAGTAAGTTAAAGCCTACAAATACCATATACAATACGACCACTACTAAAAATGCATTCGTAAATTGCGCTTGTACTATTGCGAGGAATGATTCTTCAGGATTTGTAGGATTAACAAAAATCTTAATTAAAATTGTCTGTATACAGCCAACTACTGTACTTAAAATATGAAAATCCGATGATAAGAACATAATTACCGAATTTGTACTATCTGTGGATCCTTGACTACTTTGCATTCCAACTCCAAGAGAGTTAAGATCAACTCTACCAGTAAGAAACGTCATACATATGGTGTCTTGTAAAAAAGCCGTCAGACTATCACTTACGTTTGGTAGTTCTACTGGAGGAGAGACTGTAGTTTCACCGATAATCACTGGAGGTAATCCATATCCTGCCATTTTCACCGCACGTAATGTAATACGTCCACGTGCCATACTGAAATAAGCGCCTACTTTGTCCTTTGTTTTATACGCGCTATTAATCTGCTCGTATGTCAATAGCATCGTCTGATCTCCTATTCCAGGAGATGGACAAGGAGCATTAGTATTTCTTTTTTTACGTTTTCCTAGATCCCATATCGGAATATCGACATTTCTCACTATTATTATTTGAGGTAGTGCAAAAGTAGAGCTACCTGAGATATCTGCAACTGGCTGCAACATACTAGCGATCTTTGCCGGTAATGCACGTAACTTAGGATTCATACACTGCGGCATACCATCCATGCATCCATACATTTTTTCCATATCACTTGCGGTAAGGTCTGCGATATTGATTTTCGCAATTAACGCTTGCATACCGCAATTACATTGATACAAAAATGGAATATCAAAAGCTGAGTAAAGTCCGCTACCAGTGGAGTAGAAATTATATTGCTTTGTACTAGTATTTTGTCTACATTCTGCACCTACAGCAAAATTTGCAAGATCCGATGGAACATTAACGTAATAATTGGCACATATATTACACAGCTCTATTATTAATCCGCCGACAGCAGCAAGTACCACTTCACCTACTCCAGGAATAGCTATCGCAGTAAGAGTACCAATGATTAAAGGGATTAATAGTGACGAAGTAAGCATCGATCTCGTAGTCAGTAGAGATTTGCTATTCTGACAAAAGCTTTGATTTTGCATTATCGCATACGGTATGCATGTATTTTTCAGCACTTCTTGCTCTGTAAGATAAAGAGGCTTTTCCAATAAACAGCTATGAACTACTCCTATCAAAGACATTATAAAGTGATAGAATGAGCTATCCGATATCAGTGGTTGATTCATAAACTGAAGCACTCCACTGTATCTGATAGTAGCTTCAGCTTTAGGTATCTCCACTACACTAAATGACGATGCTAAAAGAAATATTAAGAGTAATTTCCGCAAGCATGAAATGATTTTATTCATTGTCTTGCATTTCCTTTAATCGCTTGTGAAATTTTGGAAGCCAAATTTCAGGATTGGCACCGTATTTAGCGATAATTGAATCTAATATCAACACTGTTTCCGCTCTGCCAGATAATATCGAAATTACATCATCCATTCCACTGAGATCTATTTTCGCTATTACTGCATCATTACCTTGTTTTATGAGAAAATATCGACTTCCTGGATCAGTTGCTTTAATGAGATTATATTCTCGTTCAGTAAGCATGAACACCGTACGATACACGTCGGTAGCTTTTAAATTAGGAAGAAAAATTTGCGTAGCAGTTTGCTGAACTAATGTATCACTAATGGCACTTTTCGTCGCATCTTCTACACTCTGTGTTGCGAATACTATAAAAGCATTCAACTTTCTCAAAACTTTCAGCCAATCTTTGATTTTAGGTCCGAATACAGGATTATCTATCAAAGCCCATGCCTCATCCAGTACGATCATTGTAGGTGCGCCGTCCAAAGAAATGTTAATCCTATGAAAGAGATATAGCAGTACAGGACCAAGTGCTTTCTTGTTTCTCAATACTTCTGCCATTTCAAATCCAAATACACTCGCATCTGTAAAATCCACAACATCATCGCTATTATCAAATACCTTTGCTAACGCACCTTCTCCTATCCACATTTCAAGACGTCCCGCCAATGTACCAGGGCCGCTTACGCCAAGAAAAGGCGCTATATTAGAAAGTTTTCTATCTTCCGGCGCAAGCTTATAAGCTCCTTCTATAGCACTTTGTAATTTGGAAATATCTTCTGCTGTAACCGTTTCTCCATTGGATGTGACTAGTTGCTGTAACCACTCAAGTAAGAATGCTCTATTCTCGCCATTAGAAGGCAGTTTCAAAGGGTTAAAGCCGCAAAATTTACCTGGATCAATTAACGTATATTTTCCATTTAAAGCTCTTAAGAAGATCTCTGCACCTCTATCTTTATCAAAGAAAAAAAGACGAGTTTTAAATCTCTGCGCTTGCGCAGCAAGGAAATTAAGCATTACAGTTTTTCCAGCGCCAGTTGGTCCGATGATCATCGTATGTCCAACGTCACGTAAGTGAAAATTGAAATAATATGGAGTACCGGATGTCGTATCTAATACAGTTACTGCATCTCCCCAATGATTATTTCTAAGCTTTCCTCTAGGATAATTATGCATCGAACAGAATCCCGCAATATTATAAGTACTAACTATTGATTTACGAACTATAAACTCTATGTTTCCAGGCAACTGCCCCCAAAATGCAGGCTCCATGTTTACTCCTTCTCTAACACCTACTGCACCGATATTACTCAACTCTACAAGCGCTATGGATATATTATCATCTAGTTGCTTCGAAGATTCTCCAAAACAAGTGATGGTAAGATGATGCAGTCCAAAGCTTATAGCGCCAGTAGTAGCTTTATCCAACGCTTCCGTAATCTCAACTATCTGCGATAATCCTTTATCCTCCGCTTGAATCATCCTATTTTGTTGAATCTGCATTTTACCAATCGTCATCTGCTTATTGGTAAATTTAAAAGATTGCGTAATTATAAATTCAAATGGCAATTTTAAGTAACGATCCATAATACCTGACCAAGTTCTTGGACAGTATTCTTTTAAACTTACAACTCCAGCATACTTTGTAGTGTTATTATTCTGCTTTATTTCTATATGTCTCTTTTTAAAACTTAGCCTTTTATTAACTACGTATTTCCCTAAATTATCTAAAACATATAAAATCTCTGTTTTCTGATCTCCATCTATCACTCTTGAAAAGAATGAAAAAGGTTCTGAATAGTAGCTACCATTCTTTTCCTTGATGCTTAATATTCTTGGACTATAGTCCTTCAGCGTATTCACTATACGCTTTGTTGCATCATCAAGTTGCTCGTAAGCTTCTGCGACTCTAAGTTTAAAGTTATCTTCTACATTTCCAGTAATTTTATCTAAAACGGAGCCTGAGCTTTTTATTGATACTACTACTGCGACATATATATCATTCACGAAAGCATCGTAATGCCTATATCTTTCTTGCCATTTTTTTTCCAATAGCATCGCAAAACCCTCCGGCATACTAGAGTAAGAACTCATCTCAAGTCCTTTCGAAAGACTGCGAATGACATAGAAGTACAGAACGATATTTTCGTTTGCCATGCCTTTAAATAAGCTATTTCTGATGTCTTTTTTAGAATCTAAGGCTTCATCATCTGCTGTTTCAAATGGAAAACCAGATAAGCTTATAACTTTTATGAGAGAATTATCATCCGTAATAACAGTTTCCTGATCTAAATGATTAGTATATTTTATAAAGCCGCTTGCTTGATACTCATTGCTAAATACCGTCCAGTTAGGCGCCTTTCCAGGGAAAAATTTAAACATAGAAGATATTTAATTAGGATCATATGAGTTACAGCCATGGTACATTCTGTTTCTACTTCTCATGCATTTACTGACCTTGACCTGAAATAATTCGATGAATAGCGGTTCTTTAGAGCAGAAATAGTATCCTACGCCATGCATTGGAATGATACCGAAGATAAACTTAAAGTCGTGAGTAGCAGCGAATAAGCAAAAACATAACATTACGTTTACTATCGCAAATACATAGCTAACGCCAAATAACAAGGTAGGGCGCGTTAGACCTAAGAAAAGTGAATCAGCTCTTATCTGACCGTTCATATTGAAGGAACTTTACTCGTCTTTAATAATTAGAGGAAAATTCTCTTGTGCATGCAATAAAAAAATGACAGCCTATATATAAAAAGCTTCATGATATGCAAAATAAAGCTTTTAATACTATAAAAGAGTCAAAACTTGAGGAATTATACTCAATTATAGGGCAAATCTCTGATGAAATCATCCTTACTAAAGAAGGAGAATTAGTACAAGCTATCAGCATAGAAGAGTCTTCACCATTCGAACAAGGAGAGACAGATCTCAAAACTCGTGTGCATAGCATGCTTCATAGTTTAGAATTAGAATATAAAAAAAATATTGCGATATATATTTATTTAGTAAGAGATTATAAAGATTTAATACAATTGGTATATAAAAATGCCGGCACTGTACTTCCTACTACTATTAGTAAAAACTGTCAATTTGATCACGCATTATGGAATAGTCTGCATATTGTAGTAGTACATAAAGGCATTAGAAACGTTTTTAGTACCAATAAATTAGTAAATAGAGCGAAATTACTGCTATATAAAAAAACAGTAACGGAAGAATTCGAGCGACAATACAAACAATTCTCGGAAATAATGTCAAAACTCACGGAGGCAATATCCATTTACAAACCGAAGAAGTTACAATTAAAACAATATAATAATTATCAAGAGTCTGAATTAATGACTTTTCTCAATTATCTCTTAACCTCTCAGCATGTTCCGCATTACCTCGAACATAATGATGCACTATACGATAGTAGAGCACGAATTAGCGATCACTTAGATTACATCGTAATTGAGTCCGATATATTTCAAAAGCGATATATATCAACTCTTAATTTCAAATATCCTTACCCTTTACATAAAGAGCACATCAATACGATCTTAGAGATCGATACAAATTTTATTATCTGCGAAAGATTGATATTTCCTGAACAATATCAAGAATATTCTGCTTTTCTAACGAATTTACAGAATCTTTATAAAATCACGCAATCTACAAAAATGATGGAAATATCATCTATCAATCAAACCATAGATGAAATACGAGATAAAGGAGGATGTTGCATGATTCAGATCACAATTATTGCATATGGAGAAAACAAAGAAGAGTTGCAAGATAAATTGACAAAAATTCATACTAAACTTGCTTCGTTAGGCGTAACTACTTTGAAAGAAGATTTATATAATATAAGCAATTTTCTTTCTTCTTTTCCAGGCAACTCACAATACTTACATAGAGCAAATTTCAGCCCTGTTAGCAATTCTATACTATTAGGAAGTATAATTTCACAAAAAGTCGGTAATTATAATGGTACAAAATTTGGAGTGCCACTAGCGATTCTGAAAAACATTAAGACGCAACAGCCGTTTTTCTTCGACATATTGTCACATGATAAGGTAAAACATACAGTAATCGTGAAATCACCTACTGCAATTAGTGATTCAAATTTAAAAAATTTAATAAAAGAATATATTGCAAATAATAAAATTAATTCACTTTTTTTACGCTTTACAGATAAACCTCATGTGAACAACAATGTGTCACACTTGCAGATGGTAGAACTGATAAAGAGATATTTTCAAGGTGATTACTTAGAGTCTGTTATTTCTTTAATTTTTCAAAATATGGATCTTTATGAAATTGATTCACAAGATGATACAATAAAACAGATACATACTGCGCTTTCTAACACAACTCAAGAGCAGGAGTTGCGTAAATTATTCGATAATGCAAGTGAAAATACTAAGAAATGCTATTTAAAACTTTTAGAATACTATAGCTTAATAAAAGATATTACCGAACAAATTAAGAGTGGTAATATAGCTATACTAGAAATGCCGCAATCACTACTATCGGAAACTGCAACTATAGGATTTATATTTCTTTATATTACATTGAGTGAACTATGTAATGTATATGAAAAGAATACGACGCCAAAAGCAATTTATATATCAGAGCTATCTCCGCTTTTAGCGCATCCGTTCGCTGAAGAGATGGTCAAAGCTCTCTTAAAGAAAATGTTATTGTGTAATCTTTTTATAATTGGAGATTTAAATAATAAAGAAGCTATATACAGATCAACTCATAATAAAAATCCTATTTTAAAATCCTTCAGAACGCGAATATTGATAGGAGATGCTCACTTTCCAAAGAAGTATAAACAATCTCTTGGTCTGACTAATGAAGCGATTGAAGAGGTACGTAATATGAGTAAGATACAAGATAGCGTACTTATTATACAAGACGATGTACTAACATTCTCAACTATTAATAGTGGAAAATGAGAAGTGTGATCACGTAGAGACTGAAAAAATATAAACATGAGTCCTCGTAATCAACACATCTTTATAATAGCAAAATAATACTAATAATTCAATACAATATGTTGATGTAAAATATAATTATTACTCATCATATCAAAAATAACCATAATCTATGGCGAAAAAACACCATAAAAAAATACTTCTAGCTCGCCACTAACTTAAAGTAACGTTTTTTCCCTATAGAAATGATGCATTTTTCTGTGGCTATATCTTCCTTTGATAAATTATGTAACTCATCTTCAACAACGATACCATTTATCCTTACACCACCACCACTAATCAGTCTTTTAGCCTCACCTATAGACGATGTAATACCAGTGGAAGCCATCACATTGCATAACGGAATACTTTTATCTCTAGAGAAATCTACAGTAAAACTTTGCACATCATCGAAATTCTTTTTCTCGTATATCGCTGAAGCTTTTTCATGTGCTTTCTCTGCCTCTTCTGCGCTATGACAGATCGTAGTTACAGCATTTGCAAGTATAACCTTCTGCTGATTAATATCATTATCATTACAAACTTCAGATATCTCCTCTAAGCTCATATAAGTGTATAACTGCATAAATCTCCTTACGTCTTTATCGTCCACGCTTCTCCAAAATTGCCAAAAATCATATGAACTTTTCATATCGCTATTCAACCATACAGCACCATCCACCGTTTTCCCCATCTTCACACCACTAGAATTGGTAATAAGTGGAGTTGTAACACCATACATTGTATCAATACCAGATACTTTCTTCGCCAGTTCTATTCCTGCGACAATGTTACCCCACTGTTCTGATCCACCAAACTGCACACTACAATTGTACTTTTTATTCAACTCGAGAAAATCATATGCTTGCAATAACATGTAGTTAAACTCGAGAAATGAAAGTGGCTGATCTAACTCAAGCCTTCTTTTGACGTGCTCAAATGAAAGCATCCGATTAATTGACACATACTTACCGTAATCTCTTAGAAATTCGACATACTTCACATCCATTAACCAATCTCTGTTATCTACAATAATGAGATCGCCTTTATCCTGCCGATGAAAAACACCATCTCTATCTTCATCTATTCCAAAAAAATGAAGAAGATTCGCTCTGATAGCACGTTTATTACTGACAATTTCGTCATATGGCATCATACGCCTCATCTCCGTTTTATCAGAAGGATCACCGATCATAGTGGTAGCGGTACCTAGCACTATTATCACGTTATGCCCTGCATTTCTTACGTGTGATAACAGCATTAGCTGTACTAAACTTCCTATATGTAATGATTTTGCTGTACAGTCAAATCCTATGTATCCCGCAGCAACGGAATTCGAAAAAAGCTCTCTAGTAGCATTCAGATCTGTAGACTGATATACAAATCCACGGTTCTGTAGAAATGAGATAAGATCATTCATTTTGAATTAGAAAATTTATGTGATATTTTAAACGAGATACCGTCTTCATTGTGCACGTCCAACTCCTCATATATTACTCCTTTATATCGCTTCCGCAAAGTACTTACCACCTCAATGATACTTACATCGGGTGTAGACGCACCAGCAGTAACACCTATATTGATAGGCGCGACTGCATACTGTCTTACATGCAGAATTGCTTCATGAATAGTATCCAATTCGCTAAGTGATTCAATAAGAAATGTCTTTTTGCCATGATACATACCTACTTTTACCAAATTATTGGAATTGGAACTGATAGCTGATCCTACTACAAGGATCACATCTGCTACTTCTACGAGTTTTTTTACTCCATCCTGTCTATTTTGAGTAGCATAGCATATATCAATATCACTCTCTTGTTTGATGCTTGGAAAACGCTTTATTAAAACACTTACTATGTCTTGTGCTTCATCTACACTAAGAGTTGTTTGAGTAATATATCGTATATTGACACTACCTGTATTGAGGCTTTCAGCTTCGTCTGTAGAAGATATTACATGGTATCGTATATGCTTTGGTATACGTCCTATAGTACCTATAATCTCAGGATGCTTTGCCGATCCTATCACTACTAATTCATACATTTCGGAAGTAGATATTGTTTCTACCTTTCTATGTACCTTCTTAACTAATGGACATGTAGCATCTATAATACGTAACTTTTTTTCTTTTGCCTTCTCTTCTACTTCTTTACTGACACCATGCGCAGAAAATACGATATTCGAATTGCATGGTACTTCTTCTATATCTTCTATAAAGACCACACCTCTCTTTTCCATATCCGAAACAACTCTTTGATTATGGACAATTTTATGTTTCACATACAGCGGAGTGCCATATGCATCCAAGCATCTGTTTAATATTTCTACCGCTCTCCTCACACCAGCACAGAATCCACTTGGACGTGCAAGAATAACTTTATTGACAATTTTTTCCATCATCAAGAGACTGTAATATATACCGCAAAGCCGTATACCTTTTTGCCGAATTTGCGCGTTTTACTCCCATCCCAAATGCGCGTTTCTGCCCTACGAAAATTGCTATATCCTTTACCCTAGTAAGCGCGGTATATATCAGCCTTCTCTCAAGCATCACACTATGTTGCATCATGATAGGTATGATTGCTGCTCTGTACTCAGAACCTTGAGATTTATGGATCGTAATAGCATATGCAAGACTCAGTTGCTCCAATTCTGTTCTTTTGTAAGCAACTTTTCCCCTTTCTTCGAATAGTACGCGAATTTCTTTTTGTTGTGCATCTATCCCTTCGATTACTCCTATTTCGCCATTGAAGACTTTTTTACTATAGTTATTCTCCACCTGCATTACTTTATCTCCAACTTTGTACATATAATTCAGCCCTTTCACATACTCTTGCGTTTGATTCAACTTTGCTTGCATAGCAATGTTCAATGCGCGCACTCCTGCTTCTCCTTTTTGCATTGGCGATATCACTTGCACATTATCCATAATGTATCTGAGATTTTGCCGTTTCATCTCATTACTATCCTCTAATCCAAATAAAAGACGAAGCATATTTCCTTGAAGCAAATTGATCACAGTATTAGGGACATTTGCCGGTAACTCTTCTTCAAAAAATACTACATCACCGCCGTCACATACTGCAGTACCTGCTTGAAAGCTAGGTACATTGCCATTTTTAATCATATGTGCATATTGCACTATTTTACTATGCTCCACTTGTCTAAAAATCTTCTCTAAGTAAGCAACTTTCACCATATTCGACGTAATCATATCATTCAGAACTTGCCCCGCACCTACCGATGGCAGCTGATCCACATCTCCTACAAAAACCATGGTAGTATCCAACGAAACTGCTTTTAATAAAGCATTCATCAATCTGATATCTATCATTGAACTTTCATCTACTACAATCAGATCGCACTTCAATAAGTTCTCTTCATTATACCTGAAAGTGCTAATAACTGGATCAAATTCAAGTAACCTATGAACTGTGGTAGCATTCTCTCCTGAAGACTCTTTTATTCTCTTCGCAGCTTTACCTGTTGGCGCAACAAGCTTTATCTTTATATCTGACATCTGCTGTTTTGCTGCTTTAATAACAGAAAATATTAGCTGCGTCTTACCAGTACCAGGCCCTCCTGTAATAATTGATACTTTGTGCGTGAATATATTTCTAAAAGCACTGATCTGTCCATCTGATAACTGCACATTAAACGCAGTCGAAATGAAATGTAATCCTTCTTCTATGTCTAGAGATTGAATTTTGTTCTTTCCACTATTACGGATAATTTGTACGAGTTTTCGCGCTATTCCATTTTCCATATGGTAATACACAGGAAGCATTACAATACTCTGCACATCGTCTTCAGCACTGTATAGATGACGCTTGATTTCCTCCTCACTTTCTATCCTTCTACCACCAGAATAGAATGAATACTCATATAAGAAGAGCTGCTTCTCTTTCAGTAAAATCATAAGTGCTGACAGCACATCCTCAGAAGATACTTCTAAAGTGATCGCACTCTTATTCGCCAAAGTGCCAATACTTACTCCGGAAGAACCGTCAATTCCAAATTCGGATATGACGTGAATAATACCGGCCATTATCCTTTCCTGAGAATTTTTTGCGATTCCGAAATTTTCAGCTATACGATCAGCGCTTAAAAATCCTACACCCTTGATCTCTCTTGCTAATCTATAAGGATTTTTCGAAATCACTTCTTCGTAATTTGCGCCATACCGTTGAATAATCTTAGAAGCTATGTACGGTGTAATACTATATCGCTGAAAGAACATCACTCTTTTGTATTCATGCTTATTTTTCATGAAACAATCATGTATATCTTTTGCTTTTCTTGAGCTGATTCCTGATATCGCTGTCAATCTATCATAACTTTCTTCCATTACTTTCAGACTCTCCTCACCAAAACGCTCGTATATTTTTCGTCCAATCTGCTCACCAACACCTTTCAGTATACCGGAACACAAGTACATTTTGACTGAGGAATCAGATTTTACCTCCCTACGCGACATGGAAAACATACTTATCTACAAATCGATTAAAGTACTAAGGCATAATCTTACACCACTTACTCGACATCAGTTTAGCATAATGCATCACTCTCACAAGATTAAATCTATCAATGTATTGTGCTTCACCAGTTTCGTATATGCTCTCTGATAATACTCATAAGCGAGTTATAGTAGTGCAGATTATGTATCGTTAGCAATATACCGCCAAGCATTTCTTTCGCTTTAAAAAGATGATGTAAGTATCCATTTGTATAGTGCATACATGTATAGCAATCACATTCAGAATCAAGATTATTGCAATCTGATGCATATTTTGCATTTCTGATATTGAGTTGCCCTGCACTGGTAAATGCTCTGCCGTTTCTACCGCATCTACTAGGCATCACGCAATCAAACATATCCACTCCTCTCTCCACTGCACCAATGATATCGGAAGGAGTACCAACACCCATTAGATATCTTGGCTTATTCTCCGGTAAGCACTCCGTAATATAATCCAATACAGAAAACATTTCATTTTGACTTTCACCAACAGCTAATCCTCCTATTGCATATCCATCAAATTCCATATCGACAAGATGCTTCGCAGACTCTCTTCTCAAATCTTCATATAATCCCCCTTGTACTATGCCAAAAATACCATACCCCTTACGCGGTTTATATGAATTCTTGGAAAGTTCAGCCCATCTTGTAGAACGATACATTGCCGCTTCTGCTACTTTATGCGCCGCAGGATTATGAATACACTGATCAAGCACCATCGTAATATTACTTCCTAGCATATGTTGAATCTCTATTGAACGAGATGGCGTTAAAACATGCATCGCACCATCGATATGAGAGCGAAATATCGCAGCATCATCAGTAAGTTTACATAATCCACTAAGCGACATGATCTGAAATCCTCCTGAATCGGTAAGTATAGGCTTATTCCAGTTCATGAACTTGTGTAATCCTCCAAATTGCTGGACTCTTTCAGCAGAAGGCTGCAGCATCATATGATACGTATTTGCAAGTATAATTTGCGCGCCAGTTGCTTCTATATCTTCCTTTTTCAGGCCTTTCACAGTTCCCTTCGTACCTACAGGCATAAAGCATGGCGTTTCTATGATACCATGGGCAGTTTCAATTCTACCAACTCTTGCTTTACCTTTCTTAAGAGACACAGCCTCTCCGTTCATCTTTAGTATACGCTGCGATGATGCATTACTTTCCTTCTTATGAAATACTGAGAAATTCAACACTATTATTCAAAATAAAACTTACGATTTTTTGTATAATCTGTTACTACACATGAAGGAATTTGCAAATATCTTACTAATAAAAGTGCATATAAATCTTGCGAGTAAAGGCGTATATAAGTACCATGCTATAATAAAGCTTATGCACAAGTTATGAGTCTTATTCCACTGATAACAACAGTTAAAACGCTGGAGAAAGCACTCAGAAAATACAACAGAGCGTACTACGTACAAAATCAATCACTCATCTCAGACAGCGAGTATGATGAAAGAAAGAAAAAGCTCATTCAGTATTATGAGATGCTATTCAAGATGATTGATGAAATACCGGAAGCATCTGATCTAAGAGCAGATTACAAAGTAACAGTACAGAAGATGTACGATAACGGTGTCATCAGTACAGTAGGCTTTCTCACAAATAAAGGATTTGAAAAGAAATCTCATGTAAAACGAATGTACTCATTAAATAACGCATTTAACGAGGAAGAATTAGACGAGTGGTTACAGAGAATTGCAACTCTATTGAAAAAGAAAGAACAGGACATAAGTCTGCTGTACCCTATATGCTGCGAAACAAAAGTGGACGGTCTTTCGTTTAGCGCGCTGTATAAGAATGGAAAATTGACTCACATTCTGACTAGAGGCGATGGAGAAAACGGAGAAGACGTTACGAGAAATGTACATTTAATTGCGAATTTTCCTTCATTTCTAGAAAGTGGCTGTCACTACGAAGAATTTGAAGTACGTGGAGAAATTTTCATAAAAAATAGTGTATTTGAAGAAATTAATAGTTCTTTGAGAAAAAATGGAGAAAAGCCTTTTTCCACGACAAGAAATGCGGCATCAGGTATATTAAGACAGTTAAAGAATAGATTCGAAAACGATAAAATACTCTCATATCTTGTATGGGGTAGCGCTACTCTGCAAGAGGATAAAATGCATTACACCGAAGTACGAAAATATTTAACTACAATCGGTTTCGACGTTATTTCAGAATTTAAAATTGCGAATAGCATAAATGAAATTCGAGAGTTTTATCATGATATTTCCGTCGCGCAAAATAATAAAAAAATTTCGTATGATACAGATGGCATAGTGTGCAAAATAAATAACCTCGAAATACAGGATGCACTTGGATATACAGCTACAGCGCCTAGAGGTGCAATGGCATATAAGTTCTCATCAGATTCTTACGAAACAAAATTATTGGCCATAGTGCCACAGGTAGGGAAGCATGGCAATCTCACACCAATTGCAGTCGTCGAACCAATCATAATATCGGGTACAACTATTACGAGAGTAACTCTACATAACTTTGCAGAAATTACGAAGCGTGATATCAGAATAGGAGATATTATCACTGTCAAAAAATCTGGCGGAGTTATACCGTGCATCTGCGACGTATTATACTCCGAGAGAGATGAGAAAGCAGAGTTGCCAAAATTTTCAAGTATCACAGAATGTCCTTTCTGTGGTCATTCATTAGTAAGAGAAACAGACGCGACACTGATTTGTCCAAATATTTCATGTTGTGAAAGAACTATACAAAGGATGATACATTTTGTAAGCAAAGATTGTATGAATATAGCGGGATTTGGTGAAAAACAAATCAGACAATTATATCAAGCAGAAATTATAAAAGGGTTTGTCGATATATTAAAAATTGCAACTGATAATGCAAAAATTGAGAGTATATTAAGATTGGATGGCTGGCGAGAGGAGAGTGTGCAAAATCTTATATACGCAATAAAGAAGTCTTATAATGTATCGCTATGTAATCTCATATTATCATTATGTATTCCGCATGTTGGTAAGGAAAGCGCAAAGATCATCGCTTCTCAAATCTCTTCATTGAAGGATCTAATGAGAAAAATATCAGAAGGAACGCTTAGTATGAAAGGCATAGGTGAGAAAACAGCTGCCTCTATAAAGAATTTCTTCACTGCACAAGAAAATATAGCACTAATTCATGCATTGGATGACATCCTCTCTATAGAACAACATTCTTCATTGAAAGAAATGGTGAGAGATAAAACTCTGCACTATGCAAATAGCATCAGTGAGAAAAAAGCTTTCCCTCTAAAACAACATTCTCCATTGAGGAAAAGAATGAAAGATGAACTGATTAGAGAAATGGTGAGAAATAAAGCTCTGCATTATATAAATAGCATCAGTGAGAAAAAAGCTTTCCTTCTAAAACAACATTCTTCATTGAAAAAAAGAATGGAAGATGAACTTAAGGATATTATCGTGAAGATAGAACATGACCGAAAACAATCCTCTTCGCCTGATGAAATAATGGAAGATGCGCTGATCGGAAGTGGATTGCAAGAAGCAAGTCGCGGTACAGAAAAAGATCTCTCAGCTTGCTTTCCATTAGCAACGGAGGTTCGAGAACTAACAGCAATTTCCACATAAACGCAAAAGAATGCGCTGCATTCCATGCATAGCGTCGCTAAAGAAATAGTCCTCCTTATACAGATCATCTCACTACGCAGGGAAATGTAGAACACCGCTGAATCATTAACTACTATTCTCTTACAGCATAACCACTCTTTGTCGAACACAACTCATTAAACGTAAGATAAGAAATTGAAAGAAACAGATATGCCGCATTCTTCACCGAATACATCGCTAACGAAATAAAATACTCTGTAAAATTCCTTCTCTACGCGAAGAGATTCAGAAGCTGCTTATGATATTGCTTACTACGAACTTCCTATAAAACTAACACTCTTCAACGAAAGAAAATAATAGAAGCTAAGTCAAAATATAGATGCGCTGTACTCTATAAATAGCTTTATGAGGTAATAATCTCACTCTATAAAAGATTTCTTCAGTGAACAAAGCAATTCAGAACGTACTTACGATATCATTGATAGATCTATGAAATAATACTATTGATCTGACAGCATACTGACTAAACAGTAATTAAAGAAGAAATTTGTGATATAACACTATCCTCTTTGCTTGATACAATAACGAAAGATGCGCTAATCAGAAGTGGATTGCAAGAAGCAAGTCGCAATACAAGTGGCACCGCAGTATACAAAAATGCAAAGGCCGCTTATGACGTTACTTATCACAGACTTCTTATAAAACTAACACTCTTCAACGAAGAAAATAATAGAGACATACTTAAGATTGAAAGCATACCTAAGAAGATAGTTGATTCTATAACGTCGTACTCTTTGTTTAACGAAATAATGGCTAATATACCTGAGATTAAAAACATAATGAGTTTTACTTTGGTAAAAGAATAGAAGGTGAAGATATTGCATTAAGATGGCTTTCTATGAAGGAAATTTTCCACTAAGCAGAAACTCACAATGTATTCTTCATTAATGAAAAATCATAGATCGAATCAGCAAAAATAGGCAAATAACACTTTCTTACCCTTCAATAAAGCGAAGTACTTAAACGTCTCGATGCTCAGTAAGTTTTTCAATAAAATGAAAGACACACAACAGAAACTTCTTCAAATACTTTCACTTCTTCGCCTTCTCTTGACTGCAACACTACATACGCAAAACTTCAACAATAGTAAAGGTTGTAGTAGTGATATCTACTGCTACTTACTCTATGAATAAATTACTTCTTCCTACGTAAAAACGACGGAATATCAAAGAAATCTTTTTTCTTAGGACGTGCATCTGATACAGAAATTTCTTCTACTCTCTTTGTAGAATCGAGTTCATTTTTCTCAGGCTCTCTCTCATCAGAGTTATTTATACTACTCTCAGGTTCTATTTCTATACGTACTTTTCTATCGTCATTTTCCTTTATATTTTGCGTATTACTAGCGAGGTTCTTGAAAAGCTCATATTTCTTAGGTGGCGTAAAAAGAGTATTATTTATGTTACGCAAAGAAGAATTGCGTTTTTCATTCAACTCTTGAGAAGAATTATGCTGCCGCTCTACATTATACAACGGATTTTCATGATTTTCAGCTACTGCAATTCTATCAGCATCACTTTCTTGCTGATGAGATTTACTCGCAATACTATCCATCGTCACTTTTAAACTGTGCTGCGCTTCAGATCTATGGAAATTTCCATCATGTTGTAATTGATTCCAAGGCACACTATGTCCACTTAACTTAGGAGTAGTTTGAACAGGACTTTTTTGCTTTACATCGGCGCCATGATCCAATCCAGTTGCTATTACAGTTACACTTAGCACGTCTTTTTTATCGTTATTGTACACCGCACCAAAAATCAATAAAGCATCCGGAGATCTTTCTTTTACTCTATTAACGACCTCATCTATTTCAAAAAGCGTCATATTATTTGCTCCAGTGACATTTACCAATATGCCTTGTGCTCGTTCCATCGTTGTATCGTCCAAAAGCGGATTATGTATAGCCTGTTCTGCAGCGACACTTCCTCTATTCTCTCCACTCGCTTCTCCAACACCTACCATTGCTCTTCCTTTGAAAGACATTACAGATTTCACATCAGCGAAATCTAAGTTAATCAGCCCTTTCTCTTTTATCAGTCCAGTTATCGAGCGTAACGTATGTTTCAAGATTTCATCAGAAAGCGCACATGCTGCTTCAAAGGTAGTTTTATCTGTCGCCACTCTAAAAGCATTCTGATTTGGCATTACTATCATAGAATTGACATATGGCTCTAATGCTTCAATACCAGCTTCTGCTACACGCATTCTTCTACTACCTTCAAAATCAAATGGCTTCGTAACCATAGCGACAGTCAGTATATTCTTAGAATGTGCAATTTGCGCAACTACAGGAGAGGCGCCAGTACCTGTACCTCCGCCCATTCCACATACTATAAACAACAAGCGCACACCGTTTAATATATTCTGCACCTCATCCATTGATTCTTCTGCTGATACTCTGCCTACATCAGCATCTGCACCTGCACCTAGCCCCATAGTAATCTCTGGTCCTAACTGTATACGATTAGGACATTTCGACGTTTGTAATGCTTGTGCATCTGTATTTGCTATACAAAACTCTATACCTGGCACTTCTGCTTCAAGCATTCTTTCTACTGCATTACTTCCCGCACCTCCGACTCCGAGTACGAGAATTTTGTCGTCAAGCTTAAAGCCACTGTCAGAATTTTCTATTTTTTTACTCAATGAAGAGGTTCGGCGGATATTTGAATTCATAGCATACATCGCACTTTATTTATCATGAGATGTTACAAAAAACACAAAAAATTGCAATCTTAAATATTTACACTTCAACATTCTCTATCTAATAAGAAGAGTGATTGAGGAAGATTTGAGAAGCTCTTTGGAGGAGGGATTTAGGCATACCTGCGAGTTTTGCGATATGTAATGCATATGAGTGAGTAGCTATACCTTGTGATATTTTATGCATGAAAGTGATTTTACCATTATGTTCAGTGACATCCATTTTATAAGATTTAGCTTTATGGAGAGTATTTTCTAAATTTCCTAATTCATGGTAATGAGTGGCGAATATAGTTTTTGCTTTTATTTGTTCATGGACATACTCTGTGACGGCTATTGCGATAGCCATACCTTCTTTAGCTGAAGTACCGCGACCTACTTCATCGAGTAATATGAGAGAATTCTGAGAGGCGCTTTGCAATATGCGTGCAGTTTCCAGCATTTCCACCATAAATGTGGATTCTCCATTTGTAATATTATCGCTTGCTCCTATTCTTGTCATAATACTTTCTACTAATCCTATACTCCCCCTCTTCGCCGGTATAAAACTCCCTATTTGCGCCATAATAACAATGAGCGCATTTTGCCGCAAGAAGGTACTTTTGCCTGCCATATTTGCACCGGTAATGATTTGCAAATTGACGTTTTCATCAAAAATGCAATCATTTGATATACAATTTTCTCCTAAAAGAACGTCCAATACTGGATGCTTTCCCTCCTCAATCAACAGATTGAAATCATTCGTCATAGTTGGTCTGACATAATTTCTAGATTTCGCCAAAAATGCAAACGATGTTATTACGTCAATTTTTCCGATTACAGCAACACATATAGCGATATATTCTATTCTTTTTACTATCGCTAAACGTGTTTCTTCAAATATCTCTTTTTCCATAGCGTCGATCTTGCTTTGCACCGTAAGAATTTCTGTTTCTAACTCTTCTAATTCAGCAGTTTTATAACGTACAACATTCGTAAGTGATTGCTTTTTTACGAACATTGTACCTGAAAGCTTCTCAGACTGAGATAAGGTAATATCTACACAATAACCGTAAATACTACTTTTAGAGATCTTCAAATTACCAATACCTGTTAACTGAACATACTTTTTTCTTAAAGCATCAATTCTATTACTAGCGTTATTTCTTAAATCATATAAAGCATCTAACGGTGCACGATATCCTCTTTTTATAAAAGTGCTATGCTCAGTTACATCCAGTACTACAGGATTAAGTGTGCTATTCAGAACGTGTAATAAATCATCAAATGATATCATTTCCTCTATTATCGCTCTAACTTTTTTGGATAACTCCTCTCTTTCTATACAATGAAAAATTCGCGTAGCTACATTTAATCCATCACGCATATTCATCAGATCTTTTACTGTGCATCTACCTGCTGTTATTCTTGTCGCTACTCTCTCAATATCCGGCATTTGTTTTAACAACTCTCTTATATCGTTTACGATTTTCATATGTCCTAAAAACGTTTCCACTCCATCTAAACGAGTATTAATCACGTGAAGTTCTTTAGATACAGTTCTTAGATACATCTTGAGAAGACGCTTTCCAATGCAAGAAACAGTATAATCTATTGTGGAAAATAACGTACTACCTTCATTAGCGCTATCTTCTATCTCCAAATGCTTTCTCGTTACAGCATCTATTTTGACAAAAATACTGTCATCTCTTCTTTTCGGTAAATTAAGCTGCGGTATATGCTCTTTTTGAGTGAATTTGATATACTCCAATAGCACGCCCATTGCGATAATTTCGTACTCATCGAAAGATGAAGATACGGCTGGAAGGTTATATACATCTTTCACAACTTCTACTGCTCTGCTGTGACTGAATAAGACATCTGGTCTTCTAGTGAGGATGTTATCAGCGCCATAAAGGCGTAGCGCTTCTCGCATCCAATCACATTTCTCTGCAACTTTGTCAGCGCATAATAGTTCTATGATTTTGAACTCGTATAAGTAGTTCATAAAATCTTTTTTCTGACCTTTGATGACAGAAAAATCGGCAGTACCAAGATCGAGTACAGCCATACAAAATCCTTCATCATCGCTACCTTCATATTTATACGGATGAACAGACGCAATATACTTATGTATCACTCCGCTTTCTGTCTCTTCCTCAAAAAAAGTACCTTGAGTAATTACTCTCACAATATCTCTCTTCACAAGAGTTTTTGCGCCTCTCTTCTTCGCTTCTTCCGCAGTTTCTAACTGTTCACAAATTGCTACTTTATATCCTGCTTTCAGTAATTTTTGTATGTAGAAATTACTCGAATGATACGGCACACCACACATCGGCACATCGATTTCATCGCACTTACCACGTTTTGTCAGTACTATATTAAGTATTTTTGCCGCAACGACTGCATCATCAAAGAATAACTCATAAAAATCGCCCATTCTGTAGAAAAGCATATACTCACTATTAGCTTTTTTGAGTGCAAAATACTGCATCATCATCGGTGTCACCATAGTCGATCATCACTAATTATTTCATTAATAATCAGAATATTATCATGAGCATAAAATTATGCAAAATATCATTTCTACCAAGAAATCACTCAAGTATCTTAGAATGCTTCACGCATTGATCTTCTAAGCAAGTACGTGTATGTATTAATTTGTATGAAATAATAGATTTTTCAGAGAAATGTCCAGAGTTGGCAAGGTACCTATTACGATTCCAACAGGAATATCACTGAAGATAGACGGTAGTTACATAAAAGCTTCTGGCCCTAAGGGTGAACTCGAATTCTCTTTTCCTAAGCTTGTACAATTTCATCATGAAGGTAATTCGCTTACAGTAAGTACGAACAGTGAGGATAAGTTTGGTAGAGCTATGTGGGGCACAGCAAGAAATGTTGTAAATAATATGGTGCGCGGCGTTAGTGTAGGATTCAGCAAAAAGTTGGAGTTAGTAGGTACTGGATATAAAGCTGCAATACGAGGCAAGATATTGGTCTTAGAATTGCGATTCAGTCATCCTGTTTTCTACGGTATTCCTAGTAGCGTCAGTATTGAAACTCCAACTCCTACAGAGATAGTCATAAGTGGTATTGATAAGCAGGTAGTAGGAGAAATTGCCTCAGAAATCAGAAAGCTCAGACCACCGGAGCCTTACCAAGGTAAAGGAGTAAGGTATGCAGGAGAACGTATTATCATGAAAGAAGGTAAGAAAAAGTAGCTTAGTATGAAGATTTCCGCCGTAGATATTAGAGTAGGTGATATTTTGCTGTACGAGAAGAAACTGATGAGAGTCATTAAGGTGATGCATGTACAGCCAGGGAAAGGGGGTGCTTATATGCAAACTGAAATAAAGGATATAGTAGATAGCACGAAAAAAAATATACGATTCAGAACAAGCGAGAATGTGGAGAAAGCGTATATCGAAGATGAAGAGTATCAGTTTCTTTACAGCATTGCAGAAAATTTATCCTTCATTAATTTCGTAAGCTACGAACAGATCACCGTACATGAGAACATGATTGGAAAAGAGAAAGTAGGCTATTTAAAGGAAAGCATGATAGTAAAAATGCAAAAATATGAAGGAAATATAGTATCATGTACCCTACCGGAATCGGTAGTTGCTACCGTTACTGAATGCGAAGAATCTATTAAGGGACAAACTGTCACAAGTTCGTATAAACCTGCTATTGTCAATAATTCGATTAAAGTAATGGTGCCGCAATTCATAAAAAATGGCGACGAAATACGTGTAAGAACAGAAGATGACGTATACCTGGAAAGAATCTAACGATGAAGCACGCATTCTACGAAAGGTGTCGCTGTATATTTGTATGTTATATCCTATTTTTTGTAACTTATGCCACTTTAGCAGCTGTTCTTTTTGCTGTGCTTCGCGAGGATAAGGTACATCATTTTCGTTTCAGTACTACCGTTCTCTCAAATGATCGAAGATTATCTAAATATCTTCAGACAGTAATTGAAAAAACATTTTATAATACACATCCCTCTGCATATCAAATCTACTATGCGCTAACATCTCAAAATACGTTACTAAACAATCTCTCAGTAAGAGTCTTCATTGACAATACCGCTATCATATTAGCTGAAAAAAGAGAGCCTTTTGCACTATGGTATGAATCCTTGGATTCATCAACATTTCTTGTGATAGATCAATACGGAGATGTACTATCTTACCATAGCGCTGCAAATAAGGCTTTATATGAGCCATTATCCAAGATTAAGCTTTCGGTATACGGTAAAAATGCAGCATTTCAGATCTACAATGCAAAAATAATTTACGATGTGATCGGTAATATATCATCGCACATACTTTACCTTCATCTTATTGAAAGCAGGAGATGGAATATAGTATGCAAGAATGGCACAGTTATCATGCTGCCGCAAAAAAATGCAAAGATAGCGCTTTCCACGTTACGTCCATATTTGCCATCGATGATAACAAAATATTCTAAAATAGATCTTCGTATTTTTCCTGAAAAACTTTTTCTCACTCCTGTAGCATATAAAAACAACGATTACGTAGCTGATTAGCCACTGCTTTATACTACAGTGAATCACAGTACGCGTTTATAAATGCTACAATTAGAAAATAGCTATTATCGCGATATCATATAGCAGCTTGAAGCTTCTCTTTACAAAAACAGAAGAACTTTAAGTAATATTCAGAAAATCTGAAATTTCTTCTAACGTACTAGTAGAAAATACTTTGATATTAGCTTCATCTGGCAGCATCCTTGTCGCAAGATCGCTCAAAACTCTTTTAGGGCCTACCTCTACAAAACAATGCGGATTACATGATTGAAGTATGTATTCGATAGATTCTTTCCATCTCACCAAGTTATTCATTTGCAATGCTATTACTTCTTTTATTTCTCTTGCAACGACATGCGCCTTAGCATCATAATTTGTAACTATTGGAATATCAGTATCTTTAATATCTATTACATTCAAATATTTTGTAAAGCATGAAGCAGCTTCCTTCATTATAGAGGAATGAAACGGCATATTAACATTTAATTTTATTACTTTTCTAATACCTCTTTCTAAAGCAAAAACTGGAAGTTTTACTAATGCATCACCTGTACAACTAAGTATTACCTGCCCTGCACCATTATCATTCGCTACTTCGCATATACTATCGTCTTCACAGCACTTTTTAACTGAGGCAATCATTTCCTTTATCGCCGCAATATCATAACAGCCAAGTAATGCAAACATTCCGCCAGCAGATGATGCTGCGGCATCATACATTATTTTCCCTCTTTCAAACAGAAGCTTTGCAGTATTTCGAATACTAAGACCATTTGCTGCACAAAGTGCTGAGTATTCGCCTAAAGAATGTCCAGCTACTACTTTAATCCTACTATAGAATTTCTTCTTCATTTCTTTCTGAAGGATACGTACAACTGCCATTGAAACTGCCATTATTGCAGGTTGTGCATTATATGTTGTAGTCAACAACTCTATATCATCACCAAAGATAACGTCTGTGAGTTTCATCTCCAGCGCATCATCCACCTCTTCAAAAACTTCCCGTGCAACTGAAAATTCTTCATATAAATCTTGCCCCATTTTCACGTACTGAGAGCCCTGTCCAGGGAACAGTAAAACAATATCTTGTGCCATTTTCTATATTCTATATCAAATTTAATTACATTTACTGCTTATTCATACTCTATCTTCATTCATTTAAACAGATGTACTTTATCTGTGTCTTCCCATTTAAAACTTTCATCTTCTCGTCCGAAATGTCCATATACAGCAGTTTTCTCATATATCGGCTGTAATAAATTCAACTCTTTTATAATTGCGCGCGGCCTCAGATCAAAGTGTTGTTGTACAATCTTTTCTAACGCACGATCACTGATACCATCTACGCCAAATGTATTGATGTTTATGCTTACTGGTGCGGCTACTCCTATTGCATAAGCAATCTGCACTTGGCACTTTTTCACTAATTTGGAAGCGACAATATTCTTGGCAATATAACGTGCAAAATACGCACCTGATCTATCAATTTTCGACGGATCTTTTCCGGAAAATGCTCCTCCACCATGCGGAGAAGCACAGCCGTACGTATCTACAACAATTTTCCGCCCCGTTAAGCCTGTATCTGCAATTGGTCCACCTATTACAAATCTTCCTGCTGGATTAATGAGAAATTTCGTATTTCCATCTATCATATGCGCCGGCAGCACTGGTCTAATTATCTCTTCTATTACACCATGCTTAATAGCAGAATCTCTCACAGATTCATCATGCTGCGTAGAAAATATCACAGTATCAAAAGCTATAGGTTTACCACTTTCTTCATCATATCTCACAGTAAGTTGAGTTTTTGCATCTGGTCTCAACCACTGTAACATGCCGTTTTTTCTGACACTTGCATGTTTTTTCATTAAGCAATGCGCATAATATATCGATGCAGGCATTAATACGCTTGTTTCATCACACGCATAACCAAATACAATGCCTTGATCTCCCGCGCCTTCGCCAGAATCATTCTTACACTGTATACCATGCGCTATATCTACCGACTGTTTATTGTAATTTACTAATATTGGATAAGTATCAGATGAAAAGCCACAATCACCAGCAGTATATCCAATTCTTTTCAACGTATTACGAACTACACCACAGTAATCTACATCTGCAAAAGTAGTAATCTCTCCGGATAGCAATACTAGTCCACGCATCACGACAGTTTCAGCCGCTACACGAGCATTTTTATCCTGCTTTAAGATCGCATCAAGGATTGCGTCGGAAATTTGATCCGCAGCTTTATCCGGATGCCCCTCTGAAACAGATTCAGAAGTGAGTAAAAAAGGCATTACACAAGACTATTATGTTATCAAAATCCTTATCATTAACATCATACGATAAGCAATTACTATGATGTAATCTCTGTTTTCGAAGATGTTATAAATACTTTTCTTATGGATTTCGACGTAAAAATCACCATGTATCGCATACGATTTTAGAAATCCAAGCCTTGATGTTTCTAATAAATTTATTCACACTCGTCAATGAATATAGTTCTCTTCACTTATGCTGATATACCTTGCTTCGCTTACTCTAACGGCACCATTACTAAGTGGCATAATACAATACTTCTTTTGTAGTACCACTAGAAAGCATTGCGAACTTATATCGATGACAGGAATTTTGCTAAGTCTTTTCTGCGCAGCATTACTTTTTTATGAGATCTTCCTTTCTTCAGCAGAAATACAGCATTCATTTTACAGTTGGCTGAAGGTCGAAGATATAAAATTCGACTTTAGCATTACAATAGATACGACAATTGCTGCAATTTTATTAGTCGTCTGTATCGTTTCCGCAGCGGTACATTTGTATTCTATCGAATACATGAGTAATGAGCCTTCCATTAAGCGATATATGCTATATTTAGCACTTTTCACATTCTTTATGGTATTTCTTCTGATATCCGGAAATTTGCTTCAAATGTTTATAGGCTGGGAGGGAGTAGGATGTTGCTCTTATTTTCTAATATGTTTTTGGTTTGAGAAAAGCAGCGCTACAAAAGCTGCGCTAAAAGCATTTCTTACAAATAGAATCGCGGATATTTTTCTTCTTGCTGGAATAATTCAACTTGTATTGAAGTGTGGAAGTGCCGATTTTCACAACATCGCACTTTATATCAGCTCACTACAAGAACATGATGCTACAATAGATATTATTGCATGCTGTATTCTACTCGGTGCGATGGGCAAATCTGCGCAAATACTTTTCCACGTATGGTTACCGGATGCAATGGAAGGACCAACTCCAGTATCAGCATTGATACATGCGGCAACAATGGTTGCAGCAGGTATCTTTATAATCGTAAAATGTCAGACGATATTTGAGTACTCAACGATAGCTTCAAATATTACATTAAGCGTTGGCGCGATAACTGCCTTCCTCATGGGGATAATGGCAATTTTTCAGACTGATATTAAAAAAATCATCGCTTACTCTACATGCAGTCAACTCGGTTATATGTTCATGTCATGCGGAATACGCTTATACTCAACGGGAGTCTTTCACTTAATCACTCATGCATTTTTTAAAGCCTTACTTTTCTTGTGCGCAGGTAGCATCATACATACACTGCACGGAGAACAGAACATTTTTAAAATGAAACTTTCTATTAGAAGTACGCCACTTACTTATTGCGCTATGATAATTGGCATTTTCTCCATTACAGGAGTATTTCCATTTGGAGGATTCTTTTCTAAAGAAATGATTATAAGCGGTATATATCAAAGCGCTGCCGATAGTGTGCTGTGCTATATAGCTTATATAGTAAGTTTGATTAGTGCATTCTTTACCGCAATATACTCTTTCAGAATGTTGCTGATCATTTTTCACAGTAATGGCACACAAAAATACTTAAGCGATACTGAAACATGGAAAATGAAGGCACCTTTGATACTCCTCAGTCTATTATCGGCAATAATAGGTTATGTAGGATATCACACCAGCATCTTTAGAATTTCCACTAACGTTCAGACACTCTCATCGCAAATTGAGCACATACCAATAGCATGTACATTATTAGGAGGTATAGTCGCATATCTCATGACTCGAAAGTACACTACATTACGATTTATACCTAATACAGTTCAAAACATTGCATACCTTGCAGTAAATAAAAAATTCTACTTCGAAGAATTTTATGCGAAATGCGCCGGAAGCTTATATCAAATAGCTGATATAGCTATATTTATCGAGCATTCTGTCCTCGATGGAGGTGTATCAAAAATTATAGAAGCATATACTTTTATCTCTCAAGTATTGCAAAAAATATACCGTGGAAGAATCGAATTTACCCTTAGAGCAATCTGTATTACGGTGCTTACAATTGCAATCTTGCTAATGTACTTTAAGCTGTAACTATTGTACTATAGCATGATATAGAACATTTTTCCCTTACAACGAGATGCTGCCAATACTTAAGAGAGTGCTATTTGTCTTAGGAGCCCTCTTAGTGTACAGATTTGGAACTTATGTCACGATTCCAGGTATAGATTTGACGGTATTAAAGAAAGTAGCAGACGATGCTTCTGCAAAGGGATTATTAGGCGTTTTCAATATGTTTACTGGTGGCGCTTTGTCACGCATGTCAATATTTGGCCTCAATATCATGCCATATATCACTGCTTCCATCGTGATGCAGCTGTTATCTGCAATAGTACCTTACTTGAGTGAAATGAAAAAAGAAGGTGGCGAGACAGGAAGAAGGAAAATCGCTTCGTATACGAAGTATTTAGCTTTGCTTTTGGCATTTTTCCAAGCTTATGCTTTAGTCAGTGGTGCAGAACAGATTTCAATCGATAACGCTGGTATAGTTATAAAAACAGGATTTCACTTCAGATTAGTAGGTACCATAAGCATGGTAGGTGGCACTGTATTCATGATATGGCTAAGCGATCAGATTACCAAACATGGAATAGGTAATGGTAGTTCTATGATAATATTTTCTGGAATCTTAGCAGGTTTGATCCCCTCAATCACTTCACTCTTTAGTATGATGAAGGTAAATGCTATTTCCGTATTTTCATTACTGTGCTTTATATTCTTTACTGCAGTACTTCTCTTCATCATAGTATTTTTTGAAAGAGCGTACAGACCTATTGCCGTCACTTATCCAAGAAAGCAGATTGGTAATAAAATATACTCCGGGGATTCTACTCACATCCCTCTAAAGATAAATACTTCTGGTGTTTTAGCGCCTATTTTTGCTAGCTCTGTACTAATTTTCCCTTCTACCGTTATAAATCTTTTAAGCGCTTCTACTAATCCGATAGTGACTTGGCTTTTGCAAAATTTTGGATATGGTAAGCCATTATATATCGCGTTATACTTAATATTTATAATCTTTTTCAGCTTCTTCTATACTTCCGTCGTTTTCAATCCTGCTGATACTGCAAATAATCTAAAAAAGAATGGCGCTATTATACCAGGTACACGCCCTGGTGAGCATACTGCAAGATATATAGAATCTATCCTGTTAAAACTTAATGTTATAGGAGCGGCATATATATCGTTTGTTTGCATTGTACCGGAAATGTTAGGCGCAAGATACTCGTTACCGTTTTATTTAGGAGGTACAAGTCTTCTAATAGTCGTAAACGTCTCTATCGAACTTTTTCAATATATTCAAAACTATTTAATTACTCTTCAGTACAGCAGTCTTATAAAAAAGGGACGGGCTGTAATAAGATAGTGCAATTTCAGTCATCTCATCGTCATTTTTCGATAAACTGGTATTTATGGCGTAAATACTAAAGTCACTCTATTTTCTATATACTCGTAAGTTGAAACTTGTACTTTTAGGTTATCAAAGAGTATGAAAAAAACTTATAAATTTCCGCATAGTACACTCTTGTACCTCATCTACTGCTACTATTTTCTTGCGCTTCGTGACTTTGATTTATTACTTTTACCTGCACATTATCACGCTATTTGAATGATATGAAGACACTAATTCTGCGTTATCATTGAGTGCTACATCTACTAAAGTCTTGAACACTTCTTTCTGTGACATACCTTTCGATTCTAATAACTTCGTATACATGCTAATCGAAGTGCAACCTGGTATTGTGTTAATTTCATTCACATAAAGGTTAGTATCATCCATTAAAAAATCTACTCTTGCCCATCCTCTACATTTCAAGACTTTAAATGCAGATTCAGCAGTATGTGCGATAATTTCGTGCTGTTTATGCGTAATGGAAGCAGGTATTGCCGTAACGACATTCTTCTGATTACAATACTTAGCTTCATATGAGTAAAATCCATCTTCTACTATTATCTGTCCCGCATCTGAGCTAAATAACGTGCGCTTGCCGTTTTCTATCTTTTCAAGAACACTACATTCTAACTCCATTCCTTTTATCATTACTTCTACCAATACATCAGAACTATACAATAATGCATTTCTGATTGCGTTTTCGTATTCTACTTCAGAACGTACAGCGGAAACTCCTATAGAAGAACCACAACTACACGGCTTCACAATCATATCCTCTACTCCTAACATCTTAGAAGCTTCATGATACCCTACGAAATTCTCTTCATTTATTTCCAAGAAAGGCACTGTTGCAATATCATGATAAGATAAAATCTTTCTTGTCAGAATTTTGTTCATGCAAATCACCGAGCCTGCTATATTGCTACCAACGTATTTTATGCCATATAACTCTAATGTACCCTGTAGCATACCATCTTCCCCCGATGCACCATGTACTAACGGAAATGCTACGTCTATGCTATATTTGCGCTTATTTTCAGTATGAAGCATCACTCCATCGTTATTCTTTATGAGATGGCAAATTTGCGATTTATCAGCCATTTCATCATCACACGATGTAATATGAGGAAATGACGCATGTAAGTACCATATGCCGCTACGACTGATAGTGACTACAAGCACATTAAAATCATCTTTTAAGCAGTTAAATACATTTCTACCGGAAATTATAGATACCTCATGCTCCGGCGATTCTCCACCACATATAAGAAGTACGTTCCTCTCTACCTTATTCATAATATTCTAAAAATCTCCTTCATTTTAGCGACATTCATTTCGGATATAGCAGTTATTATCTTATCTGTATTCCATATGACACATTCAGCTCTACCTATAAGATCTAACTCATCCACCATACCTAAGCCGTTAAAGTTTCTGCTATCATTAGAATTATCTCTATTATCGCCCATAAAAAAGTATTTTCCTTGCGGTACTACATACGTTCCTTCCGCTCTTATCATGCTAATTGGAATTGAAAATTCTTCCTTCTCACGCACATACATCACTTCTCTATAACGAACATCATACTCTTTTCCATTTGGAAGTTTTTCGGTATATTCTCGATATTTGCATAATTTTCCAGTATCGCAATCCTCAACTCCATCACCAATTTGAGTTTTCTCTACGATTACATTATTCACGTACACATCGACACCGTGCACTCGGACAACATCTCCTTCCATTGCTATCAATCTCTTAATACACGTAGGTGCATTCACTAAACCGCAGTGAAATACAATGACATCTCCAATACGAGGCTTTTTATTGAATATTCTATGATGTAAATGCGGATTAATCCAACTTGAGTAATTACCATATCCATAGGAAAATTTACTTACCATTACTACATCTCCTACCAACAAAGATGGCACCATAGAAGAGCTTGGTATTTCGAAATTTTCGAAGATAAAATTTCTTATAATAGAAGATAGCAGAAGTGCTATCAGCAGCGGCTTCAATACTGAATTGACAAACTTGTTAGACTTCATCACTTAGTACAAATTTATATATTTTGCATAATCTTCCTTTTCAGCGGATTCATACAATTGAATGCATTCATCCCTATCTTAATCATATTACGTATAAATTTGCTATTACTTTGTACTCCAATATAGTGCATTGCATTTGTCATGAGTGACACAGAATTAATCTGCAATTTTCTATCGCAGTGATACTGTTCTAACAACGTCATTGCGCCAATATCAATCTGTACACTGTTATATCTCAGTATTAATTCACTTAAACTGATCACGTCGTGCAATCCAAGGTTAAGGCCAAGCCCTGCCAAAGGATGTATTACATGACCAGCATCTCCTACAAAAGCGGTTCTTGTGTGATATAGCTTCTGCATTCTTTTTTCCATTAACTGGTACGATTGAATCTCTGAAGTAATTTCGACATTGCCACATAGATTACGCAATTCAAGAGTTAATATCTTTTCTAGTGCACTGTTAGATATAGTACTGATTTTTTCTGCACTCTGATTTTTCAATATCAATACTACTGATGACTCATACGGAGAGCTATACGGCAGTAGTGCAATTGTGGAATTTGCGCTAAACTTCTCTATTGCCGTATTCTTAATGCTATACGGATGATTGATATTAAAGCACATTGCTGTTTGCATGTAGCTTCTCTCATATGAAGCAATATTGAAATACTTTCTAACAAATGAATCCTTACCATCAGCGGCAACTAATAGCTTCGCCTTGCATTCAATTTTTTTTCCGTCAGAGGTGCAATGTATAAGCACTTCTCCTTCATCAACATGAAGTTCATCAATGGATGTCACAAACAATAACTCCACATTATGAAGAGTCGTTTTTAATTTATCCGCTATCGTTGTTCTCAGCTTTGACTCTGAGATCATATATCCTATACTATTGCCAGCATTATCAGCTTTTGATATCGATACCAATTCTTTTTCATCTTCATCTATTACTAGTATATCATCAATTCGCTTCTCTTTGCTTATATCACACTCATCTAAAAGCTTGTTCTTCAGCAAAAATGATATAACATTATGAGAAAGCGCAAAAGCTCTATCATTTCGTTTTTCATGTTTTATTTGTGTTTGCTGTAAAGTGCAATCTGCATTGTCAATTACAAGGATTACATGCATATCATTGTGAGCTAGTGTATGTGCCAGTGTCATACCTGTAACGCCTCCTCCGATAATCGCTACATCATATTTGTTAAGCATTATGTACTGCAATGGATATAACAAAAGAATACATAGCAAAATCGTACGCTAAATTGAATCTCTTCCTTAAAATTTGCGACATATTACCAGATAATTATCACGAAGTATGCACATTGCTTGCGAAGATTAATCTGTTTGACACAATTACGATAACATTTAACAAAAGAAGGTCTAAATTTTCTCCTGCTAGCATTAGCATGTTCTCAGATACCGGGGAAAGCATCGAAAGTGTAGAGCATAATCTTATACTTAGCGCAGTAATGGAAATACTGAAGTTACTAGAGGCGCAATATGGTAAACAACACTACGTTATAGATCTGATATCGAGAATGAGAATTAAGATCCAAAAAAGGATTCCTATCGGTGCAGGGCTTGGCGGCGGTTCTTCCAATGCTGCTACAGTAATACGTTTCCTATATGAGAACTTAGAGCATCTCACCATCAAAGATATCGTGCTAATCAGTTATAAAATAGGAGTAGATGTTGCGTTTTTTACACGTAATTATCGATGCGCATTAGGCAGACATAAAGGAGAGAAGCTTATAAAACTCACTCCGTATTATCGCTACTATGCAGTCATAGTGTGTCCTAATTTCAGTTGCAATACAAGTGACGTATATCAACATTTTGTATTGAAAAAAGCGGATAAAACGTATGACAAGAAAATTCTCGAAATGAGAAATACACCGGAAATAAGAAAAGATTTTGTATTCGCTATTGGTAACGATCTTGAGAAGACGGCAGTTCTTTTATATCCTGAGATATCAGACATATTAAAGACGTTAGCTTCAACTTCAGCCGTATATTACAGTATGACAGGTACTGGTTCTGCATGTTTTGGATTATTTGTAACCGAAAGAGTAGCATTATTGGAAGCAAAGAAGTTAAGGAAAACTCGAAATAACTGGTCAGTATATGTATCTAAGGTGAATTTTTAATAAGTGAAAATAATGAATTACTCTAAATGGTCGCTAACACTCTACTGTCTTGTGTGCTTCTTTTTTACATATTGTGCAATTCCTACATTTTTAAATGCGAAAGGTATCAAATATAATGAGAGGCATTTTATCACTGCACCAATCACAATGGGGTTAGATTTAAAAGGAGGTATCTCCATCACTGCGGAACTCGATATTAATTCATACATTAAGACTGCTCTTGAGTCTAAAAGTACGGATATTGAATCTTTCTTGTACAAGAATAACATAAGCTACTCGAGTATAGATATACAGGATAACGTACTACAAATCGTAGGTGTAAAGTTGGATGAGAGACAGTTGAAAGAATTAGTTTCAGATCTTGGAAAAACTACGTGTACGCAATGCGTAACGGAAACAACAAACGGTATTAACATCACTCTTACAGAAAAGCATAATCAAATAATTACCGAATCGTTGATAGAGAGAATTATAGAAATCATAAAAAAAAGAGTTGATGAATCAGGGACAAAAGAAATAGAGGTGATAAAATTTCAGGAAAATAAAATTTTACTCAATATACCAGGAATCTACGATATGCAGAGTATCAAGAGATTACTCGGTACTACCGCAAAACTTGAATTAAAAGAAGTTGTTTTATCAGATAAACAGAGAACACGAAGTACTTCCATGGAAGAATTGCCTCTCTTGAATAACGATATAGATCAGAAAAAACTATACGTCTATAAGCGCCCTATTATAGACGGTTCTATGATAGTTGATGCGAGAGCACTGAGTAATGGTGGTGAATATGTAGTATCATTTTCTTTAAATAGCGAAGGCGCGCAAAAATTCGGCACATATACATCTAAAAACGTAGGAAAATATATTGCAATTGTCATCGATAATAGAATTATCAGTGCGCCATCAATAAAAGAGCCTATACGTGGAGGAAATGGTATGATATCAGGTTCATTTTCACTAGAAAGTGCCAACGAATTAGCTTCTATGCTGCGCTCTGGTAGTCTTCCAGTAGCATTAACAATAGTAGAAGAAAAGGTAATAGGTCCTACACTAGGAGAAGCATCGGTACACTCTGGCACCGTCGCAACTATCATTGCACTGCTATGTATCGTAGTTTTCATGATACTCTTTTACAAAATATGGGGACTTTTTACTAATATCAGTTTGTTCTTAAATCTTGTTATCATAATTGGCATTATATCGCTTATGAATGCAACACTTACGCTTCCAGGAATCGCAGGTATCGTACTAACTCTAGGTATGGCAGTTGACGCAAATATTCTAATTTTTGAAAAAATAAAAGAGGAGCTTCGTCACATCAGAACGGAAGAAGGTAGTATTTCTAAAAAACATATCGTTGCTACGATTAAAAAGTCTTATGCGCAGGTAATGAGAACAATTCTCGACGCTAACATCACAACAATCATAGCAGCACTCGCTTTGTACATATTCGGAATGAGTGCGCTGAGAGGGTTTGCAGTTACAATTACTGTAGGCATACTATCATCTGTCTTCACAGCAGTAGGTACTACGTACTTTTGCGCTGCAATATGGTGTAGTAATTTAAAAGCGAAAAGATTAGAGATGTGATTTAAGGCGATACTCTTCCACAATTTGCAGATATGCGTCCTTAACTAACTCATCAGTAGTACTATGTAATTCTTCTGCACTCACTGTTAATTCTGCGCTCATTTTCATATAGCGCTCCCTGTACTGCTGCTTCAACTTTGTCCTAGTAGATTCTACTATGTCCCTTGCTTTCATTATAGCGCTAGCATCGATATCTTTACATTTTTGAGAAGTAGTATGCAGTTCCTGCTCTACTTGTACCTGTATAAGCTCTATCTCTTTTTCGATCTTACTTATTAAAGCGACATTAGACTGCAATACATCCGCTCTTTGCCGCTTTCTATACATAAGTCTAGGAATAAATACAAAATGACAAAATAAAAACAATGCACCAAGAGAAATGCATAGCCAAATCAGATTTGAAATCCAATAATCTAATGGTATCAGTATCATTTTCACGAATTAAGCTCCTTCACACGTAGAAGTCTAGCATATACAAGATAACTCTTCCATAGTAGCAAGAGTAGTAAGTTGTACTATAAGGCCTTCCAAAGGATTACTGTAAGGTATATGGTCTATATTTGCGATTGACATTCCAGGAGTATTCAGATTCTCGCCACTTCCTTTTTTGGTATTAGTTCGTAATAAAGTGGCGTGATGCTGTCCGCCAATAGTATATAGCATACGTTCGCACGAAGCATTCTCTGACATTAATGATGAGAGAAACAGCTTCTCGTTTTCATTACATAAAGTGCTATACACGCATTCTTGTATTACAAAGTTATTTTCTATACCGCTTTTATAAAGCTCTTCTCTATTCTTCTTATTAAGCTTTCTGATGTCATCGCCTGAAAATACAGCAATATTCGCCCTACCAAATGTACCGTTGTCTGATTTCACAAATACCTTAGGTGCATCTTTAATCCCGTATAATGCATATTTTTCGCTAATTCTTTTTATAAGAGAATCTACTGCCAATGCTAAAGATTCGCTTTCACTCTTCCAACTATCTCCACTCATTGAGACATATGATATCAACGAACAAAAGAACCACGAATCGCAATTCAGAATCTTTGAAACTTCCACTGCAAGCGCTTCATATTTTTGAAAAAAGTTATACTTACTTCTGCGATACCAGCCATATAGAGGATTAGGTAACACACTCTTCGCAGACGATAATATCGAAGACATACCATTTGTAAGGTCTTTATTCAAAATGATTAAAGCATCGTCGTTTATGGTGGTATTATACTGTAAAATTGGCAATTGTCGAAAATTCATGATTGCATCTTGCAATTCGATAAATAACAATTCGTTATCAGTGTCCAACAATAAAGAAAACTCTACCTTGAGTCTTAAAGCCACTTCTCGAAGAATCTTCGACAATCTTACAACATTCCGTATATAGAATGAGTTTCGAGTAAAGTTCTCAGGTATAAGATATATTGCTGATATACTTTTACGAAACTTATCAGTATATTCTGAAATATACTTCTGAAATGCCTGTACAATTTCTTCATTATACCGTACATGCATGAAACCCGCAGGAAACATATTACAATCTACCACGGTACTCTTATAGCAGGACTCTCTGAAATCAATCGAGTAATATAAAGGCACAACGATGTCATTGGCAGTGTATCTATCAACTAGTTCTTTGTACCACTTAGCAGTCATTTCTTTCTTCTCAGAAAGTAAAGCGCATATTTTACTGTACTCTTTCACGATTTTTTATAATCTAGACAAGGATGATAATCTTCCTCTTAGATACTGTTTTAGTCAATCTTTTTGTATGATCGTACACTATCACATTAACGATATACCGTCGTCGCTACTCGAGAATGAATACACTGCCGTAGCGCTTGATACAGAAGCAATGGGATTGCATATAATGAGAGATAGGATGTGTTTAGTGCAATTGTGCTTCGGCACAGATGAAGTGCATCTCGTGCATTTCCGCAGCAAAAACGACTATATAGAAGCGGTCAATCTCACTACGCTCCTGTCTAATGAAAAACTCTTAAAGATCTTTCATTTCGCAAGATTTGATGTAGCAAAACTACAGCAATCATTTAATATATCAATGAAGAATATATATTGTACAAAAATCGCTTCAAAGTTGTCACGCACCTTTACGGATTATCACGGACTAAAATCGCTTTGCGCAGAATTACTCGGAGTAAAACTATCTAAAACGCAACAAACATCGGATTGGGGAGAAGCAGTCCTCACAGAAGAACAAAAGGAGTACGCTGCATATGATGTATTGTATTTACATAAGCTAGTGGAGAAATTAAATAAGATCCTTATAAGAGATGGAAAAATGGAGGTAGCACAAAAATGTTTTGACGTAATTCCAACGATCGCTGCACTAGATATTGTCGGATTTAATGAGCAAATTTTTTGTTTTTAGAATTTAAGAAGTGAATTTGCTAATTTGTAATTGAACGTACACTCAAAATCGTATACTACTCTATATTGTGAGATGATGTATGTCTCATAAATTCCTCGGTAGCTCAGTGGCAGAGCAAGCGGCTGTTAACCGCTTGGCCGTTGGTTCGAATCCAACCCGGGGAGCCAAGTCTCTGCACGGTCGCGTGTAACGGCGAGTTGTGCTTACGGTTAGGGTAATCAAGATAATCTACCCATCCAAAATGAGAATTCAGAAATTGCGAAAATGCTGAATACACTCGCTAAAATAAGCTATTTCGGCAGCTCTAGCCCTAAAGCTTTTATGTACTTCTCTTTGCGCTTTTTTGCTAATTCTGCAAATCTCTTTATACTTATTAATTCATACGTTAGATGTATTGGCTCTCTTTTGTTATTATATACACCTTGCGGAACCTTCATATAATGATGTGACTCTTTCAAAATAGTCCAGCCCTCTTCATTCAGATAACCTTGAGTAGATTCCATTTTTTCAATCGGCTGAATAATCAGTAATGTGAATCTCGAATATCGATTACTCGACATTGCACTGATTATCTTCGCATACTCCTCGACCTGGTCAGTAACGTGCTTTATTTGCTCTCGTGATGATTGTGATTTAAACTCTATTATCACTACTGGCTCGATGTGTTCACTATCTTGGAATATACATAAATCTGGCCTCTTTCTTTTCTCTTTATTCGCTGCCCCAGATCTGTCTGATAGTTCCACTTCAAAGTCTTCAATTTTTAGATCAGAAGCGATATACTCATGGTTATAACCGATATACTTGTCGTCAATCAGCCATAAATTGGCTTTATCATATGCTTCTTTTTCTTCGTTACTGTACTTTTTAAATCTTGGAAAGACAAGCTCATGTATACAAGATTCTTTACTTTCTTGCTTAATATATTCTTCGAGTAACCGCAAGATTACATACTCTTCTGTTACCGCGCGTGCTAAAGAATCCTTCCTAACATTCTGAATTGCGTCAGCTATATTACAAATTTCTTCTTTTAAAGAAGTCTCTGGAAATAATGTTCCTTGTTTGTCCTTTATGTTATCTGCTATCTTCTCATTGAACTGTAGTAGCCTTTCTTTAAGACCATTAAAGCTTTTAAATCCTTTTTTTGCCAAATAAATGTAACCTTTTTCAGCTATATCATCCTCCGTGTCATCCGGCTTGTACTCAAAACATCGATCTTTTACTTTTAAGAATGGATACATATCGTTTACTCTATTAATTTTATCCTCTTGAACAGAATAGTACTTTTCGAGTTCCTTTTTCAGCTTACGCTCAACTTGTTCATTGCAACTCTCTGTAATACTATCAAAAGTCTCCTGCTTTATATCAAATTCCTCCCTATTATCTGAAACATGTTTATTTAAATAGTCACTTTCTATAATACCTATATATCGCTTCTTCTCATCATCTTCGTATAAAAATTTTGATTTACCTTGAAAAAAAGATGTGTCTTTCGTCACCTCAACAGCATCCGCTACATATGTAATATAATTTCTACATTCATTCGTTTTTGCTTTAATACGGTTAGTCACCAAATGATAGATTGTAAACTTATCATCAATATCCTTGATAGTAAAAGATTGCTCAATATCAGACAGATCGTCAATATCAGTATTTGTAATGAAACTTTTACCTTGCAATTTAATATCGATGCAAAATTCACTTTTCTTAAGTAATATTAATTTCAGTAGTAATTTTGAAAAAATTTTCTCCTTCACGTCCTCTTCATCAGGCGCTGCCATAGGTATAGCATCATCAAAATCCTTATTCTTTTTCGCTATATCATAAACACATTCAACTACCGTTTTTTTCGCTTCAGCATCGCAACTATTAAGGCTCTGTTTCTCTGAAAATCCTTCTATGTTGTTTTGGTTATAGTTGCACTCCGCTAAATCGAAAGAAAATCTTTTATTATCATCAAAGCTCTTAACTTTGATCTGATGAAAAGATCTCATAATTTGAAATCTTCCTACTCCCTTACAGCCAAGTTTTTGATTTGTACTTGAGTACAGATTTTTGAATGATTGAAAATTGTCTTCGCTAAATCCAACTCCGTAATCAGAAATTTTAATATAATTAATATACTTTTTCTTATGTATCTCCTTCGTTGTGTATTCTATCTCGATAGTAACATCTTTATCTACCTTCTCGTTATTACATTCGGCATTGACAGCATTGAGAAGTAGTTCATAAATAGGACTTAGCACATCGTATCCTTTATTACTCTTTCTGCGAACTCTATTCAGCGTGCCTAGCAATTCAAAGCTCATATCATCCGCTCTACATTCATATCTGGTACGATTTACCAAATTCTACCAAATAATTCAACGGATATGAGAAATACTCTAAAGCGCTACTTGAGACAGTTTCAAACTGTGACAGTCTATGATCGTTAACTCGCATGAAGGAAACAGCCCTCCCTGCCTGCTTGGTGAGTTATTTTAAGACATCGAAAGTTCAGAGACAAAATAGAATTACATGTTCTCCATCATCTCCTCCCCTCCTCTCCTCATCTCTTCAGCGCCAATCGGTTCACCAAGCAACTTCTTGGAAATTTTCAGAAAACTTCCGAATTATATAGACAAGTCAGCCATATTTTTATACCATCCACTCGTAGTGTCAAGATACTGCCGTGATCCTGTAGCTCAGTCGGTAGAGCAACTGACTTTTAATCAGTAGGTCATGCGTTCGAGTCGCATCAGGATCACCATAACAATCTCGAGTTCATGAGTCCAACGATATTATCCGCCGACTTTCTTTTCGTCTGCATATCTTCCACTATTATTTTGTGCTTAGCATACACCGTTATTTCATCAGTACTTGTTTACACTACACTTGGTGTAATACTTGCGTTTGTAGGTACATCATTTTTATACATAATGATGGGTGCGGAGTATCTTGCCTTCATGCTACTCATAGTATACGTAGGCGCGATTGCGGTACTTTTCTTATTCGCAATAGTAGGCATGTCACAAGAAAGTGAGATGCACGAAAAATCAAAAATAGCACTATGGCCATTTCTTGGAGTAGTACCGCTGTTGTGCGTAAACGTGTATTTACTCAACATAGAAGGCGAAGTCAAACAGCCAAAGGTATTCAAAGCAACAGAAATCGGTATTGCATTGTACGACTCTCATTATCAGTACGTAATACTGATAGGCTTTATCTTACTGATAGCTACTATAGGTGCAGTCTTATTGTGCATCAAACACAGTAGCACTATCAAATCGCAATCTATGTGGAAGCAATATATATCAAAACATTCCGTAAAACTTGTTACTCCTAAATCAGGCAGTGGTGTTAGTATCGATCGCGATTCTAAATAACTTCACTGATTAATTCTCTTAATGCTGATATATTTTTACCTTTTTTACTACTTGTGACAATCGTTGCTTCTCCTATACCTTCATCTAGGCCATGCTCTTTTAAAATACTCTCTAGATTCAATCTAGCATGCTCTCTCGCTTCTTCGCATACTTTATCGCCTTTAGTGAATACTATTACAAATCTTCTCCCTTCTTCGCATAATAGCTTTATCATCTCAATATCATTCTCTTTGCATCCTCTCCTTATATCAATCAGTAACAGTAAAGCCTTCAGAGATGTGCTATTCGCTATATAATTTCTTGCAATATTATAGCTTTTTCCGATCTCGACTTTACTACGTCTTGCGAAGCCATACCCTGGCATATCGACTATCATCAATTTGTCATCAATCAAAAAATAATTAAGCTGCATTGTACAGCCAGGCTTCATCGATTTTCGACATAATCCCTTACATTCCGTGATTGCATTGATAATACTTGATTTTCCAACATTCGACCTTCCGTATACGGCAATCTCAGGATACTGTAGTTGCTTTAACGCATAACTAACGCTTGTAGTACCACATACAAATGTAGCATTTTTATAGTTGATACTATTACTCATCATACAACATGTGTTTTCTCAACAACGATTCAAATTCTCCATTTTCGTACATTATCTTCATAATATCAGAACCTCCTATGAATTGCTGCTTAACATATAACTGAGGGATTGTTGGCCATTCTGAATATATCTTGATACCGCTTCTGATATCATTATCTGACAATACATCAATCGTCAAAAAGTGTAGATTAAAACGATTCAAAATCGCTACTGCCGTACTGGAGAAACCGCACATTGGAATAGAGGCAGTACCTTTCATGAAAAGCACGATATCATTCGCATTGATAATATCTTCTATTTTTTTCTGTATATCACTCATAGCTCATTACTGATTAATTAAATAGCAATCACCTCCACTACTTCAGGGATATAATGCTGCAGCATTACCTCAACGCCATTTTTCAAAGTATAAGTTGAACTCGGACACCCGTTGCATGCGCCTGTCATTTTAACGTATACTTTTCCTTCTTCAAATTTCACAAAAACAATATCTCCGCCATCTTGTGCAACTGCAGGCTTAACGAGTTCATCTAAAAGCTTTTTTATCTGATTAGAAATCTCATCATTGGTGCAGTTTTTTTCTTCATCATTAGTGCATTTTACGATATCTCCTTGAGAGTTGCAGAAATATTCTACAAGCAAGCAGGATAACTCCATTTGTAGAGAACTCCATTCAGAACCTTTAACTTTTGTCACTACAACAAAATCACCGGCAATCATTACATCAGAAACTGCCTCATTCTTTAGAATAAGATCCGCTAATTCGGAAGTATAAGACCTTGATATACTCGATCTATCGAATATGTACGATGTTGAACTTTCTATTAATCTAGCTTGAAAGACGAACTTTTTAGCTTCTGGATTTGGAGTACTTTCAATACTCACCAATTGATTGACATATGACATTTCTAAATCTACTTTATGTTCATCGCAACGAAAAGTGCTTTAACAAAGCAACTCAAGTCGCATCGTCAGTGTACGAGATGATAAACATTTTTGAATGAGATGTACAGTTTTCTTGTAAAGAGACATCGTTCTGAAGGAAATGAGTTAATGCACAAAAGCTTCGAGATCTCTTCTAAAATTGGATGGAATGAAGACATATTAGAATATCTGTGGAGTGTAATGGATGCAAAATGGCTAGCGTTTTACTTTACCGATAGCACAATTTCCGGTTATACAAAATTTTTGCAACTGTATCTAACTACCGAGTGCTTGGAGGATTTTCCACTGCAATCCAATAGCATAACAGAAAATATAAGAGCTATATTATATACGATATGCGACACATACCTATCATTAGGAGAAAAAAGACTTCCGATACTCAATTACGCTACAAGAATTGAGAATAAGATTACCACTACGGCAACTTGCTACAGTCAAGCTGATATCATATGGCGAAAAGTCCGTGATACATCTAGTGATATAAATTTTTACACTAAAAGACTCATTCTTAGCGCAATTCTTTATACGTTACTCTCATCTCTTTCGAAAGAAACGGCAAATCAAGAAGAATGCTATCAGCAGATTGATAGAGGTCTTTCAAAAGCAAGAACATTCGGACAGTATAAGAGTAAAATAAAAACTGCCTTTCATATTTAAGTTACCTCTGTGGACAGCATTAATCATAAGCCGATAAAAGCGCTAGGACAGCATTTCATAACAAATTCTGATATCACTGATAAAATAGTATTACATGCAAATCATATTACAGATCACATAGTCATTGAGATAGGCGGTGGGTGTGGAATATTGACACAATCTATAATGAAGGTTGGCATGCCTAAATTTCTTATATGCTTAGAAAGAGATCGTAATCTCATTTCACATCTTGAGAAAATTGCAGCTTTATATCGTAACTTAGGTGTAGTACATTGCGATGCGCTTGAAGTAGATGAATATGCCGTAATACGAGATGTTCTCTCGCAGCAAATTGAAGGTAAAATCACTATTATAGGTAATTTACCGTATAATATCGCTACAGCACTTATTTGGAAATGGCTTAAAACTATTAATATGTTCTCGAGTTTTACCATATTGATACAGAAAGAAGTAGCTGATCTGATATGTGAAGATGCGGAAAAATGCAGTAACTTTCTAAGCTTTGTTATCAACACATTATGTAAAACAGAGGTATTATTCGATCTTCAGCCTAATGTCTTCTCTCCACCACCTAAAGTACAATCATCTTTGATATATATAGAGCCGATAGCTGATACAAAATACGACTGCCAATCTTTAATGAAGTTTGGAAGAATACTATTTCACAATAGAAGGAAAAGTATAAGAAATGTGCTGAAATCCCTACATAATTATGATGCTTTCACGCAGTCTCTCTGCGCTAAAGGGATTGATCTCGGTAAAAGAGCAGAAAATATGACAAGAATTGAGCTTTTATCTATCTTTGATGAGTTAAATCATTTCTATGCATCTGATGCTTAATATCGGAATAATACTTGCAGCTGGACAAGGTATAAGATTCTCAGATGGTACCATACCAAAGCAATTTCACAAATTGCACCATGATACTGATATAGTCGAGTACACTATATCAAAATTTCAGCTACTACCATTAGAGTATATCGTACTTGTACTTGATAAAGCATTCATACAACATGAGCAACTTATAGCAAGATATCGCAATGCTTCTCAAAAGGATCTTGTTATAGTACGTGGCGGAGAAACAAGAGCATTGTCCGTAATGAATGCTATCAATGCAATAAAGGAAACGCATAAAGCTGAGCAAGATAGAGGGAGCTTAAATAAACTTATAGTCGCAATACATGATTCCGTTAGGCCTTTGTTCAATCACAAATCAGTAGATGATTGGCTGCAATATATGTCATCTCATGCTGAATACGATGCCATAGAGCCAACACTACCAATCGTTGACGCAATTAGGCTATATAGTGGAGAAGAATCCGTATACAAAAGAGAAGAATATTATACAATACAGACTCCTCAAATTTTCAGATTTCCAGTAATAGAACATGCCTATCAAAGGCTACATGAAATACCGAATGAAGCAAAAATAGACGATATTGGACTACTTTACTATCTTAATAAGCATCATGCAACAAATTACAAGATATTAAGAGTAGAAGGAGAGTTAAATAATTTTAAGATCACTTTTCCAAAGCAATTAGAAAAAGCAAGAAAATACGTTATGGCAGAAGAGAGTATAAAACATCACAATGAAAATCGTAATATCTTCAAAATAGGCACTGGCATAGATATACATAGATTGAAAAAATCCGAGAAGTATGAGCAAATTTCACTTGGCGGAATAATGTTTAAATGCATGTACAACATTGTGGCACATTCTGACGGAGATGTAGTATTACATGCAATTACAGATGCAATATTAGGCGCAATAGGAGAAGCTGATATCGGTACTCATTTTCAAAATAGCGATATAAAGTGGCAAAATGCCAAATCCGAAGTCTTTGTACAACATGCAGTCACTCTGATGAAGCGAAAAGGGTATAAAATCGGCAATATCGATATATCAATCATTGCTGATCAGCCGCAAATACAGCCTTATGTACAGGATATGAGGGCAAATATAGCACTCCTAACACTTACCTCGTCAACTAATATAACAGTCAAAGCGACTACTACCGAGAATACAGGTATCTTTACTGAAGATGCAATATATGCGCACTGTACTCTTCTACTATATAAAGGATAATACCAGTAATTCACAGAGAGTAATCAGATAAACGTCCTAAAATTTCATACTCTATCTCTTCCATTACCGGAGGCAAAACAAGCGAAAACGCCAAGCGCTCTTTCCGAGAATCTCTTACGGAAAGTTACGAAATACTGCTTATCTCATACTATTAGCGAAAAGCAGCAAAGCACACAAACTAAGAAATATTAAACAAAAGAAATTGCTGCTAATGGTGCAGAATCTCCTTTTCTGTATCCAATTTTTACGATCCTCGTATATCCGCCATTTCTCGAAGTATATTTTGCACCAAGAGTAAACAACTTATTTACTGCAGTACAATTACCACCTAAGAGAGATATCGCATATCGTCTAGTATGTAACGACTCCGTTCTAGATTTTGTAACTAATTTCTCTACTAGAGGTCTCACATCCTTAGCTTTAGCCACGGTTGTAACTATTTTCTCATGAGTAATAAGAGACTTCAGCAAATTTCTAAACATAGCAGTACGATGACCGCAATTTCTGCCAAATTTTCTATGACCAATCCTATGACGCATCGACTTATATGGAAAAAATTAACATGCTACTATTTACTACTATTTTCTCGTTTCTGCTACTAAAGCTTCAACTATCTTTATGATATCGCCGACAGTTTCAACCTTTTGCATCGCTTCATCAGAGATTTCAATTCTAAACTTCTCTTCTAATGCCATAACGAGTTCTACAGAGGTAAGGCTATCTACCTTAATCTCTTCTTTCAGATTTAGCTCATCATTTATCTTCTCAACGGAAAAACCTGACTTTTCCGCTACAATCATGTAAACACTTTGTTGGATATCGTTCACGATTTTGAATTTAAACAAATATTACAGATGAGACAATTTGCAGATGTACAAATGCCATGAACTAACATAGCCTACATCAAGGTATCTACAAAAGCAAACGAAAAGCATTTCCACGAGATAGAATCAAAGCATTATGCAAGATATTAGCACTTAGTATAAGACTGGATTTACTGCACTTTTTATACTTTTTACACTGTAGCTGATTTTTCCACATCGATCACGCTGATGGAGACTACCTTGCATACAGTATCTCGTAGTTTTTTATTGTGTTTATTGTAAATTTTGATATTTTCAGTTATACATTTCGTGAGGATGCAGGCGTGGCTCAGTGGTAGAGCGCAACCTTGCCAAGGTTGAAGTCGAGGGTTCGATTCCCTTCGCCTGCTCCAAAATGCAGAATGGGGGCATAGCTCAGTTGGTAGAGCATCTGCTTTGCAAGCAGAGGGTCATCGGTTCGAATCCGTTTGCCTCCACCACCTTTAGTAGTTTTACTACTTATTTCATTACACTTTTGTATAGCAACAGTAGTCTTATCGAAACTCGCTCATACATTCTCCTCAAAAGCACGCAGCTTCAAACTTAGTATCAAAGCGCAGAAGTGATACGTAAAAAAAAATCGAGAAATACCGCACATTTAACATCTTTCTCTATCATTCGGCGAGACGGAAGCTAATCACAGAAAGCTACGGTGCATTACCTCTTCAATTATCGGTATAACAAGTAAGTGTATCTCTCTATTTGCTTTTTAAAATTGTGGAGAAATAACGGAAAAAACGTATCTACATGTCAGTACAATTTAAAGTACCGACATGAAGACGTGTGCTGTCAATAATTGACGTATGTGAATCTTTGCTATTTCTTACAGTTCATTATGCATAGTAACGTTAGATGACGTATCATTAAGTGCTGATTCTTCATAATTTAATGCGTCATGACTGCTATCATTTGTGACATTTTGCAGATGTTTAGTTTGCATGTCGTTTACTTCATCTGTCTTATTTACTAAAAGAGAAGCATTATGCGCTTTCTCGTGTTCTGTTGATTTTGTTGAAAGCATATCTACTATAGCTTCCTTCGCCATTTTGCCGTACGCATTAACATTCATAATAGGCTGCAAAAGAAGATGTACTATATGCTCTGAGAATTCATGTACGTCACCTAATATACCATTGTACTTAAGATCTGCACTCTTTATAGTAAGTGCATACACATCAGAATATTCCTTCTCTATAGCTGTCAGTTGCATCCGCATAACTTGCTCTTTTATTTTTAATTGCAGAAGCGTCATACTCTCTACTGCTAATTCTTCATGAATTTTACACATTGAATCATATATCAATATCATAATAGGAGGGAGTGTTAGAAGGTGATGTATGATACCTTGTAACTCCATTACCTTACTGTAATGTTCTTTTGTAAGAGTATTAACATCAGTAAATTTTTCAGCATATTTCTCTTTAATCTTCATTTCCTCGAGTATGTTCATCATGATCTCATCATGCTGTAGAAAGTAATAATCTCTCTCTGTAGGTCCTGTTTTTTTCGTATGAAGCGCATATAATGCAGCATTATAGAGCACTGGCTTCACCATCTTTAGAGTTTGTATTTTATCATTTGAGTTATATATATTACTTCTCATTTCTTTTTGCTCTGCACGTATATTCTGTAGCATATCGTTACCATACGTAACAATGGTACGAAGATGAGTAATTTCCTTATACTGATCTTCCGCATCATACATTAACGTAATGTGTTCTCTCATCATTTTTTCGTACGTAAGCAGAGTTTCAGATTTTAGGAAATAAAGAGTTTGATTGCGTAACGCTGTTTTATTTAACATCTGGATGTATTCCGCGTCTAGCTCAGGTGATTCATTTGTTTTAATACCTATAGTACGTGACATTATGGACAAGTTTTGTGTCGCGCCATTATACAACGATTTCAATTCTTTTGATGTGATATCGATAACGCATTTTTGTAATGTCAAATTATACTTCATGCATGTATTATATACCGATACGAAAGAATAGTTGGCTATAGTAATATTAGTCATAGGATTATATATTATTTCTCTAATTAATTGATCGATTTTTTATCAAATACCAAAATTGCGTGATCGATCGTCAATGATCATGTATGCGTTCCTCTGGAGAAAAAGTCAATTTACTTCCCTACAACTGCAAGAATTAGCTACAAAATCAGATCTGCATGTCAGTACGATTTAAAGTACCGACATGAAGACGTGTGCTGTCAATAATTGACGTATGTGAATCTTTGCTATTTCTTACAGATCATTATGCATAGCAATGTTAGATGATGCATCATTAAATTCTGATTCTTCATAACTAATGTTATCTGCAGAGTTTGCTAAAGATTCATTCTGTACATCATCTGATAACTGTTCATCCTGTGTATCATTTACAAAATCTTGTAGGTGCTTAGCTTGCATATCATTTACAGAATCTTGTATGTGCTCAGCTTGCATATCATTTACTACATTCGTTCCCCAAAATAAGAGGAAAGGAGGCACTTGCTCGTATTCTGTCGAGGATGTATTATGTACTGTTGCGTCTTCTATCGTTTTGATAGACGTACCAAAAAGCAAATCTTCCATGTATCGCAACAATTCATACATTCTACTTAATATACCAGTATATTGAAGATTTACACTCTTTACGATAAATGCATATACATCAGAGTACTCTTTTTCTACTGTCTCAAGTTGCATCTGCATAACTTGCTCTTCTATTTTTAATTGCAGAAGCATCATATTCTCCGCTGCTAATTCTTCATGAATCTTACACATTGAGTGATATGTAAGTATCATGACTTCGGAATCATCTAAGAGACGAGATATAATGTCCTGCAACTCCTCTACTTTGCTATAGTGCTCTTTTATAAGAGTATCCATATCAGTAAATTTTTCAGCATATTTCTCTTTGATTTGCATCTCATATAGCTTGTCAGCTATAAGCATATCATGCTGTAAAAGACGATAATCTTTCGCTGTAGGCGCTACTTCTTTCGTATGGATCACGTATAACGCAGCATTATACAACACTGGCTTCATCATCTTTAGAGTTTGTATCTTATCGTCTGAATCATATATATTACTTCTCATTTCTTTTTGCTCTGCTCGTATATGCCGTAACAGATCGTTACCATGCGTAACAATGGCACGAAGATGAGTAATTTCCTTATACTGCTTCTCTACATCATACATTAATATAATGTGTTCTCTCATCATTTTTTCATGCGCAAGCAGCGCTTCAGATTTGAAGAAATAAAGAGTTTGATTGCGTAACGCTGTTTTATTTAACATCTGAATGTATTGCGCATTTAGCTCAGGTGATTCATCTGTTTTGATACCTATAGTACGCGACATTCTAGAGAAGTTTCGCACTGCATCATCATACAACGATTCCAATTCTTTTGACACAATATCAGTGACACATTCTTGTAATGATAAACTATACCTTATACATGTATCATTCATCAATAAGAAAGAATTATTCGCTATAGTAATATTATTCATAGGATTATATATTATTTATTCAATTAATTGATCGATTTTTTTATCAAATACCAAAATTGCGTGATCGATCGTCAATTATCATGTATGCGCTCCTCTGGAGGAAAAGTTAATTTACTTCCTTACAGCTGTAAGAATTAGCTGCAAAAGTGTGCTATCGATAATTGACGTATGTGAATCTTTGCTATTTCTTACAGATCATTATGCATAGCAATGTTAGATGATGCATCATTAAATTCTGATTCTTCATAACTAATGTTATCTGCAGAGTTTGCTAAAGATTCATTCTGTACATCATCTGATAACTGTTCATCCTGTGTATCATTTACAAAATCTTGTAGGTGCTTAGCTTGCGTATCATTTACAGAATCTTGTATGTGCTCAGCTTGCATATCATTTACTACATTCGTTCTCTTAGATAAGAAGGAAAGAGGCGCTTGCTCGTACTCTGTCGAGGATACATTATATATCACTGCATCTTTCGTCGTATTAACAGATGTACCAAAAAGCAAATCTATCATGTATTCCGAGAGTTCGTGCATTTCACCTAATATACCAGTGTATTTAAGATCTATACTTTTTACAATAAATGCATATATATCAGAATATTCCTTTTCTATAGCTTTCAGCTGCGTCCGCATAACTTGCTCTTTTATTCTCAATTGCAGAAGCATCATATTCTCCGCTGCTAATTCTTCATGAATCTTACGCATTGAGTGATATGTAAGTATCATGACTTCGGACTTACCTAGAAGATGAGATATAATGTCCTGCAACTCCTCTACTTTGCCATAGTGCTCTTTTATAAAAGTATCTGCATCAGTAAATTTTTCAGCATATTTCTCTTTAATTTGCATCTCATTTAGTTTTTCAGCTATAAGCATATCATGCTGTAAAAGACGATAATCTTTCGCTGTAGGCGCTACTTCTTTCGTATGGATCACGTATAACGCAGCATTATACAGCACTGGCTTCATCATCTTTAGAGTTTGTATCTTATCGTCTGAATCATATATATTACTTCTCATTTCTTTTTGCTCTGCTCGTATAGGCGGTAGCATATCGTTACCATGTGCAATAAGAGTACGAAGGTGAATCATCTCCTCATATTGATCATCCATGTCTTGCATAATTTCAATGTGTTCTCTCATCATTTTTTCATGCGCAAGCAGCGCTTCAGATTTGAAGAAATAAAGAGTTTGATTGCGCAATGCTGTTTTATTTAACATCTGGATGTATTCCGCATCTAGCTCAGGCGATTCATCTGTTTTGATGTCTATAGCGTACGATATTCTAGATAAGTTTTGTATCGCACCATTATACAACGATTTCAATTCTTTTGACATAATATCGGTAACACATTCCTGTAATGTTAGAGCGTGCTTCAAACACGAACGATATATTGATATGAAAGAATTATTCGCTATGGTAATATTGTTCATAGGATTATATATTATTTATTTAACGATCGATTGATTTTTCATAAAATATTAAAATTATGAGCTCAATCGACGGTAGAGTATATATACCTTTCTCTAAAATAAAAAGTTCATCTACTTTCCTACAGCTGCGGTAATTGCTGTAAAGCCAGCAATATATCGCTTCCAATAGAATTCTAGATGCAAATTGGATGTCAAATTATGGCTCAATATCTACGCTGTAATAAAAGACAAATAATATTAATAATAAAAACAAGAACAGCTGGATAAGCTTATTACATCAATACCTCGACAAATGATGATGGTGTTTCTCTTAATCTCAATCTCGTACATTTTACGCCATATTCGTCAAAAAGCACAGGTATAATCTCTTGCATCAAGAATATCGCCATATTTTCTGCAGTAGGCTGCTTTTTCAAGTAAAAAATCGTCTGAGAAGTGCACTTTTCAATAGAATTACCGAGATCTTTGTCTTGTTCGGAAAGTATCGTATTATGATCCCAGTGCTGTTTTATCCAACTATCTAATTTTTGCTTTATGATGATAAAATCGATTACCATGTCGTGATTAGTAAAATCCTTGAGAAATTTCGAAAAAGTTACCTCTATAACATAACGATGTCCATGCAACATTTTACACGCGCCATGGTGATCAATAATTCTATGTGCTGCATCAAACTCTATCTTCTTTGTGCATGATATCATGTTATTGCTCTCGATACTCATATTTGAAACAAAATTTCTATAGAGAATTCAGCTTTCGCTGTTTAAATTTATAATATACACTTGGCACTCTGCATCCAAGGAGCTTTTTATGATCATACATAGTAGAGTATGTGAATGACTACACGTAATAATATTCCACTTCCAAAAACCGTATTCGGATTTTTGCAGTTCTTTCTCAGACGACATTTTCTTAGTGCATTTCTTATATTAAGCACTGGCATATTGTGTAATTTATCTCACAATGTCGTATTACCGTACATCACAGGAAAATTAGTTGATATATTAAATGATATTTCTGATAAAACACACGATACGCGTATTTTTTTCCAAAGTTTAGGTGTAGGTATAGGTTTTTGGATCATACTAGAAGCAATTAGCAGAACAAAAGGTCTCACATCATCTCATTTTATTCCAAAATTCGAAGCAGATATCAGATTATCATGCCTTAAAAGCGTACTGAAGCATGAGCACGAACATTTTCTTGACAGGCAAAAATTGAATGCATTCAGTTATCGGATAGATGACTTACCGCGCAGCCTTTACATGATCTTTGATAACATAACAAACTTATTTATCCCCGTTATCATCTCGATCATATTGTCATCGCTGTTTTTATTCGACGTACATCCAATACTATCGTCCATGTTTATCGCATGGCTTTCAATATACATTGTAGTAATGGTGGTACTTTCTAAGCGCTCCGTAAGACTAACGCAAACTGCATCACAGAAACGCAGCAGAGTACAAGCTGCTATTCTAGATACAATAATGAATAATTTCATAATCAGAGCTCTCTCAAAACAACATCATGAAATGAGATATATAAGCAAAATACAAGGAGATGAAATGAGAGCAAGCAGATATTCGTTGATTAATATAGAACTAGTCAAACTATGCTTAGGAAGCATCAGCATTATTAGCGTAAGTTTCCTCTTTTTTGTAGCTGCGAAAATGTGGACAGCAGATATAATATCGACAGGAGATGTAATCTTCATCGTGCAAAATAGCATGAATATAATGAGTACAATGTGGTTTGTTGCAGATGAAATCACTTATACTCTTTTGGAAGCTGGACGTGCAAAACAGAGTATTAATGTCGTAACGGAAAATGTACGCGAAGATGTACTAGTAGAACATGTAGTCTTATATAGTACTCATGAAGAATTTCTCTCTCAAGAAGATGATATATCTCATCAGCATCAAAGCGATCATACTTTGGTATTCGATAAGGTCACATTCGGGTATCATGACAGCAAAGTGCTATTTTCCGATTTATCTGTAGTCATCAAACAAGGAGAAAGAGTAGGATTAGTAGGTACTTCTGGCAGTGGTAAAACAAGCTTCGTAAATCTCATTATCGGATTTTACAAGAAACATGGTGGAGAACTTTTAATAGGAAGTAAAAAAATCGAAGAGTACTCTCCTAGAGAGCTAAGTCAATTAATCAGCATAATGCCGCAAGAAGTGATGTTATTTAACAGAAGTATTCGCGATAACATAGCGTATTGTAATCACAACATACCATTCGATAAAGTGGAAGAAAGTGCTAAATTAAGCCAATGTCATGAATTCATCACCTCTTTGGAAAACGGCTATGATACAATAATCGGAGAGAAAGGATTTTCCATCTCTGGAGGGCAAAAACAGAGAATAGGCATAGCAAGAACGCTGATACAAAATGCGCCAATACTAATTATGGACGAATGCACATCGTCACTTGATTCTACCACCGATAAGAAAATTCAAGAAGCATTGAAAATGTTAATGAAAAATAAAACCGTTATTATGATAGCGCATAAACTTTCCACACTGCAGCATATAGATCGGATACTCGTTTTTAATGAAGGGAAAATTGTTGAAGATGGTACACACGAGCAACTAATGGCTAAGAACGGACATTATTCCTATTTGTGGGAAATGTACTACTCAAGAGGAGGAGTATCAAAAGTATGATGCGTCAGTAGCTGAATACTATAGTGAATCGATATCACTCTTCATTTCATTCGCTTTAGTACGAATATGCAGTACGTCTTAACGTTTTTACATCGAACAAATTTAAGCGAGGATTTGCCCGTGAACAAAGCTTCTTTATACAGGGCGTAGGGAGTGAAGTATTGTATTTCATTTTGATTGTTGGCGAATTAAGCACCAATAAGTGCTTAAATAAATTATCAAATATTGCTTGATATCAGCTGTCAGTTCTACAGAATGAGCCTTCCTCTCTTATGATATTAATTCTCTGAAGAGTGAGTGAATTGAATCTTTTTCTCTAAGAGGCAAATATCAGCATTAGTATTTATAGCGCTTCTCATAAGAACTTGAAGTGCTTTTCAAGCAGTTAATCCAACAGGATACAAGCACTCGACAATCATCTCATGAAACTTTTCTCAACGGACATGATACAGATAATGAAAAATACTATAATTCCCATTTCTTCTTGAGTTTATCGACTGCTCCACTACTAATAAGTGTCTTTAATGCATCATTCACTCTAGGAAGTAATTTCGAATCCTTTTTCATTACTATCCTATAACCGTCAGATAAAGTACCTAAAAGCTTCCATTTCAGCTTATTATTTTTAGCAAAATACTTTGCTTGCGGCGCATCAACAATCACAGCGTCAAGACGTTTAGCTTGCAGTGCTTCTACCAACATATTGCTATTATCCATATAGATTATCTTTGTATCTTTACAGTTCTCGTTAACCCATGCGACATTAGCAGTACTACCGAATTGCACTCCTATAATCTTTCCTGATAGATCTTCTTTTTTGCTTATTTTATCACTGATATACAGCATGCCTATTTCATCCTTATGATAAGAATCAGAAAATGCGAAGTTTTTTCTTTTTGCTGCTGAAGCTGTTATTGTAGCAATTGCCATATCGATTTTTCCTACATTTACAGCGGGAAAGAGACTACTGAAAGCCATATCCACGAATACGCACTTCATTTCGAGTTGTTGCGCAATCAACTTCGCTAGCTCTATGTCAAATCCTGTAATTTCTCCATTCTTATAGAACTCAAATGGAGGATACATACCTTCTGTTCCTATTCTCAATTCCTCTACTCCTAAAGCGAAAACACTTTTAAAAACAAGAAAGCAACACAAAAAACATTTGGCAATGACAGTAGAATATTTCATATTATTTATAAATAACCATGCATGATAACTCGTTAATATCGTGCTGAAGGTATAAAATGAGGATTCAGAAGTCAAGATATGAGCATCAAACAGAAAGAAAGTATATATCTCATTGTTATAATGTTAATTATATGCATAAGTCTCATGAATGACATAACAAAACCTTTCATATATGGAGGCGCACTCGGATACATCACTCTTCCATTTTATTTGCCGTTAGCAAAGCGGCTGCGCAATAAAAACATAGCAGCGCTAATATCGGCTGCACTAAGCACGATTATAGTGCTGCTTTTCTGGGCAATAATCATCTGGGGGATAATGGCAGGTATCAGCATAATACATAATGCAGTCAGCAATAAAGATGCATATTTTACATCGTACCTTGATGATATCAAATCAATTATTGAAAGCACTGCCATGACAGCGGACGGCATGTACATTGATAAAGTGATGTCAAATCTCAATATAGGACATTATACAAAGCTTATATATGATGTATTTCAGATATCCTGGCTCAATGCTATATCATTCGGACTATTTATCTGTATAGTGCCGTTTACGTCATACTACGCCATGAAAGAGGCAAATACGTACAGATTGCTAACATCAAAGATATTCTCTCCGCAAAAAATTATTCTACTCAAAAAAATCGGAGATAACGGACGCGGAATCTTAATAAAATATTTCTCCTTATATACTACTTTATCCTTTATTCATGGCTCTGCTACGTATGCAGCGCTTTGCATTTTCGGTATCGACAGCGCATTAAAATTGTCGATTGTAGCAGCGATTTCTAATTATATTCCATATATCGGAGGTATTCTCATGTATTCTTGCATCTTTATAGTCGCTATAGCTAAATTCGGAATTGGAATTAAAATCTTAGGATTACTACTCTTCTTCACTGGATATTCTGTTCTAAATTTCATCTTCTTAAGAAACGTAATAGGGACGAAACTCGGATTACATCCAATTATTACTATATTTTCCGTTCTCGTATTCGCAAAATTCGGCAATATATTAGGCATACTACTCGCAATACCTCTAGCGTCATTTTTACTTATGCTACTCAAAGAATTATTGCATTCTACAGATAAAAATTTGGATTTTTAAGATTTAGACATAGATATTCTACTGGTATGAAATAGAAAGTTTTTTTTCACTAACATGTCGACAATTAAAAAATCTAAATTTGGCGCAGAAGCTACCAAGCTTCTCCACATGATGATACATTCAGTTTATACAAAACAAGGCGATTATGTTGCAATTCGTGAGCTGATCTCCAATGCATCAGATGCATGTGACAAATTGAGGTACACTTTACAATCCGGCGAACAAAGTACAGATATCGACTCAGTAAAGGAAGAATATGAAATAACGGTTAAATTTGATGAGAAAGATGGCATTGTAGAAATATCCGATAATGGTATCGGTATGACAGCGGAAGAAATGGAGCAAAATTTAGGTATAGTGGCGAGATCTGGTACTCAAAAGTTTATACAAGAACATTCCAAAGAAATAGCAAACGGTCAAATTGGTCAGTTTGGAGTAGGATTCTATGCTAGCTTTATGATAGCTGATGAAGTAACCGTAATATCTACAAAATTCGGCAGTAATGAAACTTTTATCTGGAAGTCGGACGGAGTAGAAGAATTTACAATAGAAAAGAGTGACGAAACTAAAAAGCACGGTACGGTAGTAAGATTGAAACTGAAAAGTGAGGCAGCAGCAGCTTTAAACGAGTACAAGTTTACAGACATAATCAGAACTTACTCTGAACACATTCCTTTCAAAATATACTACGTCTCCGCAGATCAAAAAACTCCAGTAAATAGTGGTATAGCGCTATGGCTAAGAGATAAAAAGACAATCTCTGAAGAAGAATATAATGAATTTTACAAAAAACTTTCTTACCTTCCGGATGCTCCTATGAGTACCATACATTGGACTGCTGAAGGCGGAGTAGAATATAAAGCGCTGATATTCGTACCAAGTATAAAGCCTTTTAATTTATTCGATCATGAAAGAAAAGCAAAAGGAGTAAAATTGTATGTCAAAAGAGTCTTTATCGGCGATCGCGAACTTAGCATCATACCTCCGTATCTCAGATTCTTATGCGGTATAATAGATACAGAAAGTTTACCGTTGAACATAAATCGTGAATCGATTCAATTAAATGATGAGTGCACAAAAATATCACGCGCTGTTGTTAAGAAGTCACTAGAAGAAATCAGCAAAATGATGATGGAAGAAGAAAAAGGTCAAAAATTCTGGAATTTATTTGGAGAAATAATAAAAGAAGGCTTGTGTGAACAATATATGCTAGAGAGTGAAAGAAATGCTATCTTAGCAATTAGCAGATTCTATACGACAAAATCTCCGCACACGCTTATATCGTTGGATGAATACATACGCAATATGAAAGAGGATCAAAAGGAAATCTTCTATATCACAGGGAAAAATCTCGAAGAATTAATGCAAAATCCGCAGCTTGAATCATTCAAGAAAAAGGATATAGAAGTGCTACTATTAACTAATGCTGTAGATGACTTCTGGACAACTGTTGTATCATCATACCAAGAGAAAAATTTTCAATCGGTATTGAACGCAGATATATCACTCGATAATAAGCAAGATGACACTACTAAAGAACATCTCGAAGCTAAAGTAGATGTGCAAAAATTAGCAGATCACATGAAGGAGGTATTGAAAGAAAGAGTGAAAGACGTTGTGATATCGCAAAAACTAGAAGAAAGTCCAGTATGTCTATCTATTCCAAAAGGAGGAATGAATTCTAAAGTAGAGAAGCTTTTAATTGAACAAGGGCAATTATCAAAACGATCTACAAAGGTATTAGAAATCAATCAATCGCATCCATTAATAGATGAAATGGTAATAAGATTGAAAAGAAATGAGAATGTTGAAAAGCTTAATGATATGATTGAAGCACTATTTACATGCGCATGCTTGATGCAAGATGAGCCAATACAAACTCCGCATAAATTTACGAAATTTTTATACGAAACAATGTTAGATAACATGTTTAAATAAATCATATGTTTTATCTAAGAAAGGCAATTTTACTAGCTTCTGTCATAGTATTTTGCCTTTTTACATATAGATCTTGGAGTATTCTCTCTCGTGGAGATGGAGACCATGTTATCAGCTCGCGTCTAAAATGTGAGTCTCTAACAGTCAATGAAACGAGAAACGACACTCCTAAATCCACATATTATAGGGGAAGCATTATTTATGACTCGCTCAAGTAAAGAAGTTATCGCATTGATATATTTTCAAAGTACTCAATTATTTCTTTTCCTCTTATGATATATAAGTCAAATCTCTGATTATAGTTCGAAAATTGTTGATTTTCAGCGTTAAAGAAACTTGCCGCATTTATTATCCTCTGCATTTGCCTTTCAGAAAAAATCTTTTCAAATTCATCAAATGATATGTGATTAGTAATTGCACGATCACATACATTGAACGCACTTTTATGAAAATTGCGTGCTTTTACCTCGCTGAAAACTAAATTTTCACCATACGCAGTGATAATATCGATCTCTCCGTAGGGAGTCTTATATCTGCTCGCAATCCTCATATGATTCTTTTTTGACAACATTTCACTCACAAGTTCCTCTCCGAATTTTCCATACTTGTTAGAGAAAATACGCTGAAATTTCATACAATCAAAAAGTAGTGCTTAGACGCAATCCGTATTCTATCGCACTATTACTTGGACGTAAATCGGTGATACTAGTGTTCTTTGTCTCTTCTTGATTGAGTAACAGATATAAAGTTGGTTTATTGTGAACGACATTTGTACTTGCATCATACTTTGTGATATCACTTACACGTGCCGCTGATTCTGGCATCACAATACTGTCTTGAGCCAAATTATTATTCAACTTCTGCGGTATAAATACCACATTGTCGTAACTTATACCTCTAGCATTGATAAAAAATTCTATTCTTATCTTATTAAATGTTTTTCCTCCTCCGAATTGCAAAGCAATTGTATCATTCCAAAAGCCATTATCCTGCTGCTCGAAAATACTATATTCAAAACCGTAAAAACCACCTAATAGGAGATAGTACTCACTCTTTAGAGGAAAATAACCTGTACCATACCCTGCTATCGCGATCGAGTTCTGAGATATCGAAAATTCAGAATTAGCATAGAGACTACGTGCATATGATGCATCAATACCAATATGACCTCTCTTACAAAGAAGGCCTCCAATCTGCACACCAATACGTGGAGATAATCCGGAAGAAATATTAGAAAACTTTGCGGCGCTATCCTTAGTATAAGTCACGTCGACTGCAGTACTATTAGAAGCAGCGCCATATATTGAAAATATAAACTTATCATTCTGTACCTCAGCAGCAGCAGTGCACCACGCTACGAGAACAAACAGTGTACACAGCAGTAAACGATAAGAAATCACACTTCATGAGGCAATCGCACCATCTGTTTTTGATTCTAGTGCATAAATCAATAATGATCAATTATGAAATTTTTGAAAAAAGTACCTCTTTCTTGAAAGTTCTTCCATTGATCGAGTGAACTGCACATCGGCGATAGTAGCACGGTATAAGGTTGCGCAATACCTTCGTCAAGAACATTCTTTATACTCCTCATTGCTATATCTAATGTGTAGCATCTGTAATACTGCAATGACGCATTTGATATTTCTATTTCATACGCAAATCTATCAGTAGTTTCTCCTATTAGGAAAATTGCCTTAATATTGTGAAATTTCGTAAGAATTTCGATTAATTTCTCTCCCTTAGATTTTCCTCCTACAATTAACAATACATTCTTATACAAAGATAACGAATATTCCACTGCGGCTTGCTTTGTGGCTTTGCTATTATTGATAAACTTTACCACTTCATATTTCTTACTCTTGGGATAACATTGCTCCAAGCAATGCGGCAAAGTTTGCAAATCTATCTGTGCAGTAGGAGGTGTATTAGTAATCAGAAATGTCAGAAGCGCTATAACGCCAATATTTTCTTTCGGTATGGCGGCCGTTGATTCAATTTGAAATGCGCAGCGGTTTTTCTCCTTATATCTCATACTTAATACTCCCTCAGAAAAGCTGACTCCATTGGCAATATCTCTCGTGGAAAATGGTATAAACTCTCTTTTTTCACACACTGCACCAAGCGCGTACCACTCATTCGCTCTATCTACATAGCTTACGGCAGTACTCTCAAGATTATGGAATTTTCTGACGTTATCTAGAATATGCTGAGAGTATTCTGAATCTATACACAATACATTATAGATTGGTTCATGCTTTCGATGGCAAAATATCTTACTTTTATAATATAGATACTCTTCTATCGAGTTATACCGATCTAAATGATCTACACAAACTGTAAGACAAATACTGATTGTTGGACTAAATTCATTCAATAGCTCAAGTTGTGCGGAAGATAATTCAAAGATACATACTACTCTTTTCCTTTCTCTTTTTGCTGCAATAATATTTTCATATACCGATAAAACAGGTATACCAATATTCCCGGACAGTATTACAGCAAGATTTTCATTTTCCATCTTTCTCAATTCTGATGCTAATCCAAAAGAAGTGGTAGATTTTCCTACTGTACCAGTAATAAATATCGCAATATCATTTCCATCATGAAAACTGATACCGTGCCGAAGTAAAGCCGTATATAGCAGATCAAAATCACATGATAAAGCAATGTTACATGCTTTACATGTCACTACTAAAGTATTATCCATCGGTATTCCTGGGCTGCAAAAAACAATCACATCTTTTGTTTCATGCTGTTTCATGTTTTCTATAACACGAGAGGCTTGTATTGAATTTGTAAAAATAATCCTCTCATCGTCACAATCTAACGATGTCCTCGCGACAAATTCTTCTTCAGATATTAGATCATCTACACAGAATATACGCGTCACATCACAAAAATAACACAATACATGCTTCAGTATCGCGCATCCTGTAATAGAAAAACCAAGTATAAATACTTTTTTGTGATTCATAACGATAAGTCTTCATCATATACTTGCGCAATAAACTATTGCACAGTTATCGTAGCTAAATTAAATCTCTAATAACTTCGATATAGCATGTAACTAGTTTCCTTACTAGCATATTTTATCGAGATTTATATCATCACAATGATTATAAACATAGAGTGATATTTAATGAATATTATAGCAATCGATGGCCCTGCCGCATCTGGAAAAGGTACCATCACTTCAGCACTAGCAAAAAAGCTGGACGGATATCATATAAACTCTGGCAGCATATATAGAAAGTTAGCAGTTCTCCTTTGCGAAAAAGTAGAGGTAGAGCATTTATCGGATATCGCTTTTGAAGCAGAGTGTAATAATTTAGCAGCAGAAGTTACACATGATATCGTTCATCACCTCTCTGAAGTATCTGATGCACTGCTTTATACGCCAAATATATCTAGTATCACTTCCAAGATTGCCGCATACTCTTCAATCAGAAAGTTAGCGACACAGGTACAACTTGATATGATTGCGATGTATAAACATCGCTATAAATTTCTTCTTCTGGAAGGAAGAGACGCAGCATTGGTAGCAGGAAATAGTTGTTTATGTAAAATTTTCATCACAGCATCTATTTCAGAGAGAGCTAAAAGAAGAGTAAAACAGTTGAAAAATTCAAAATTCTCTTCTATACATGAGTCGATATTGCGGCAAGTAAAGGATAGAGATACAGGTGATGTAATGAGAATTCTCGATCCGTTATCTGTAAGCGAGGATGCGATTGTAGTAGATTCAGAAGTTGCAAGTATAGAGGAGATCGTGGAATTTCTAGCAGCGTTTGTGTTATTAAAAATTTCCGCTTTTTGTCTGTAATTGAGTTTCGCCTCACGAAGTAGCTGCATTTCTGTTAACAAAGAAATCTTTCGTATGCACGACAACAATCCTTCTCATAATAAGAAGAATCAAAATAACGAATTCGATATCCAAATTAATGAGGATTTCGAAGAATTACTCGGAGAATCCACTTCGTCCTCTCTGCAAGGTGGTTTCGCTAATGGAGTAGTAGTAGGCTTAGATAAAGAGTGTGCTACGATAGACATCGGTGGAAAAAGTGAAGGCAGAGTATTGCTTTCAGAGTTCAAAAACGCTTCTGAGTTAAAGATAGGACATCAAGTACATGTGTATGTCGAAAATATAGATGGAGGAAAAGTAGGAGGACTCACTCTCCTTAGTAGAGAAAAAGCGATGCTAGCAGATGGTTGGAAAAAGATAGAAGAGTCGTTTAATTCTCAATCAGCTGTTAGAGGTCTGGTAATAGGCAAGGTAAAGGGCGGCTTCGCAGTGAAACTGCTAGGTACTATTGTTGAAGATAAATCTAGTCAAATTGATGAATTTGGTGATTTGATAGCTTTCTTACCTGGTAGCCAAGTCGATGTTAGACCTATTAAAGAGGAGGTATTACTAGAAGATGAAATACTAGTAAAGATAATTAAGATGGATGATACGCACGGTAATCTTGTAGTCTCAAGAAGAGCATGCATAGAAGAAACGAGAAATGAGTATCGCGACGAATACTTAAAAAGTATTCAAGTAGGCTCTGTCGTGAAAGGTGTCGTGAAAAATGTCACCGATTATGGTGCTTTCATCGATCTTGGTCCCGTTGATGGTCTTCTATATATTACCGATATCTCATGGCAAAAAGTACCACATCCATCTGCAGTATTAGATGTAGGACAAGAGATAGAGGCAATGATTATAAGTTATGATCCAAATACTAAGAGGATATCGTTAGGATTAAAGCAGATGCAAAAAAATCCTTGGTACGATGTCAAAGACAAATATCAGGTTAGAACAAAACATAAAGGCGTTGTTACAAGAATAGTAAATTATGGCGTATTTGTAGATATAGAACCTACACTCGGTATCTGTGGATTAGTACACTCTTCAGAGATTAGCTGGACGCAGAAAGTCATGACAGCAAATAAAACGATACAGGTAGGAGACGTAATAGAGGTGATGATCTTAGAATTTAATATTGAAGAAAGAAAAATAAGCCTTAGTAAAAAACAGTGCGAACCAAATCCTTGGGTGGATTTCATAGCGCAAACTCCTGTAGGTACTATTTTGAATGTCGTTGTAAAGAATGTATCTGAAGAATTTGGTCTTTTTGTCGTGCCTGAGCAAAATACATCTCTTATACTACTCGTGCCAATATTGGAAATAGCGTGGAAAAATGCACAGGAAAAGATTAAGAACTATACTGCTGATATGAAGTTGAAGTGTCTCGTTTTAAAAACAGATGCACAACAGGAAAAGATTACGTGTAGCATTAGAGCAATAGGCAAAGAAAGAGAGGAGATCAATACCGTTATTGAATCACTACAAAAACAAGAATCAGTGAATGGCGTAGTTACAAAAGTTAGAACTTCTTCATTAGAAGCGGAAGTAGCAGGAGAGTTCTCCGTACATATCGATATAGCTAATATGCAGGATATACTAGGTGATACAAAAGACTTCGATACAACTGCTATGATAGGGGCAAATCTAACATTGAAAATCGCAGGATTTGATGAAAATAACGTACTAAAGGTCGTCCCTGTTTCAATAAAATGTAGCGGTCAAACTAGCTAAGAGATTAAATTAACACTCTGCATTACACCTTCGGCGATGAACTTTTCATAGTTCTCACTGAAGGTTTTTGTGATTTTCTCATAAGAGTAAAATTTTACTAGTTTTTCGCATGTTTTTTGCTATCATTCTACGGTAGATAATAAGGTAAAGTAGGTTTCTAACTAATGGCAAAGCAAAGCGTGATAGCAAGAAATGAGAAGCGTAAGAAAATGGTCGCTAAGTATTCTTCAGCAAGAAAAGAGTTAAAAGACATTGTTAGAGATACCAACAGATCTGTCGAAGAAAGATTCAAAGCGCAAATAAAATTGAACTCTATGCCTAGAGATGGCAGTAATACTAGAGTGCGTGTACGCTGTGCAATTACTGGCAGAGGAAGAGGAGTATATAGACATTTTATGCTCTCAAGAATATGTCTTAGAGATTTGGCAACTAAAGGACTATTACCTGGCGTAAGAAAAGCAAGTTGGTAGAAAAATCTTATAGAATCGCATCATTCTTAGTAGCATATCAAAAATTTAAAGAAGTTCAGCTTTTTCAATTCTGTATGCGATCGCTGTTTGAATGGTATGCTTTTTACTCTTGCATCTTGAGATGCTATTCTTTCAAAACGTCAACTGAGGATTCATTACAGGAAAGAAGTACAAGCAGAGTTTTGCGCATGTATTCATAAGTATATTTGTATGTTGCGTGGTGTCTCGAGGCAATTTTATGTAGAGTAGAGGTACGATTTCTTCTACTTGCCTCTTTAACGTTTTCTAGCAGAAACTTCAGCACTATTCGAGGATTTTAAGCGCTAAATACGTGAATGATATACGAAAATGATTAATGCTAACTCTGACACAAAATGTAATATAGTAAAAACTAATTCGTAAGTCCTGATATTCTACGTTATCAGTAAAAAACATATCTAATTAACATTACTCGATGAAAACTACTGCTATCTTGTGATGAACATGCTTATTTCACTTTTAAAACCATAACAAAACTATAAAACCAGCGCAAAGCAAAACTAAATACACTGCTGTAGCAACTCTACAAAGCGCTACATGATCTATTTTCAAAATCCGAATGCTAATGTGAAAGCTATCAAATCTTGCATAATAAGCCAAAACACTATCCATATATACCTTTCTTCAATTACCTGATTTTCATTTAGCTTCTCTGCTCTTTCTTTTCTACTTTTTTAAAATCTTTATCATTAGCTTTTTGCAATTTCTTCTTCTGCTGCGCTATTTTTTTTATATTTTCTGCAGTAGGTAAATCTTCTGGCATAGTATTTCCCATTTTTTCGATCGTGTCTCTAACAAGCAATCCTGCGTCATAATTAATCTTATTTGCTGCTGACTCTCCTTTTACCTTCTCTCTTTGTATTTTGCCTGTAGCTTGCGTTATTCTAAAAAGATTTGCTCCAAGTTCTTCACTGCCCATATGATCGAGAATAGTAGCACTTTCAGGTAACTTTTTATACTTCGCAATATCCGATGACGTTTTACCATTATATAGACCTCGATAGCCTGCATTTTGAAACGCTCCATAATTTCTGACTCCTGCATTTTTTGCGGCTTTGGTCAATTTCTTATTCTCTTTTTTTGACATTTCTCTTAATTCCACTCTACGCTCTATTTCTTGTTCTCTTTCTTGCTCTATCTCTTGTTTTCTCACTAATGTAGCAAAGTAAGTTTGTGCTAAAGCGATCGCCTTATTACCAGCATCCGCATTTTGCGCTATCATGTAGCATGCATATCTCGTAAGTCGATAATCACTTTCCTTCTTACCTTCAATATCAGTAAAGATTTCCTGGAAATTCTTCTCAACTGCCATACCAGCACTACAAGCAGCATACGCTGCTTTTTTTATTACCTCTTGAAAAAGTAGCCATTCTTTATATTCAAGAATTTCTTGCAATTTTCTTGCATACCAAAAATCAACACCATCTTCGTCATAATTCACACTGAGTTCCAATTTTCTAATAAATTCATCAAATAATCTGTGCAAATCGAGATTGGAAGAATGTGACATAAATCTGTTACTAGCTTATAAAATACCTCCGTAAGGGTAGCACAACTCGATGCAATATACTAGCATATCATGTAATAAATAAGGCAATATTTTTTATTTCTCACAAACACTAAATTCAAAAACAACATACGTACATATCTATTTACGATCTTTTAGCTCGAAATAAAAAAAATAATCATTTTGAGATAAACAATATGTTTTATTGTAAACTTTGATTATTTCATAACTCTCAATAGCGTTACGATTTTTTTAGCGCAATTCCTCAACGTGCTAAACTGCTACTTCGCACCAATAGCACTCATATTACACATATTGGCCTCTATCTTAAATCTTGTAGAACGTTACTAAAAAGTACGATGAAAGTTTTCTGAAGTGCAACGTTGCTAACAGAAAACTTCCACGAATAGCTTTCTAATTACCTTACAATAGCTCTATTCATGCTATCCAATATAGCGCCAAGGAAGTACTTCGCCATGGTAGTTGCACCTTTACTTATGTACACACTGACAGGTTTTCCTGGCCTTAGCTCAACTTCACTACCTAAGAACTCTACTTTTTCACCAAGTATTCTTAATTTCACCAAATAGAATTCAGGAGGAAGGGTCTGAGAAGTCTGAGGTCTCTCTTGTCTATCTGCTGAAACATAGAAGATTTCTGCAGGTAATTTAGGTACTAGACGCTGCTTCTCTGCTTCAAGTTGCACTTTAGCCTTCATTCCTTCTTGCACTCTAATTAAGTCCTGCGGCATTATATAAGCTTCTACGATTATATCGTCATTAGGATTAATAATACTTGCAATAGTATTATCTGCATGAGATATCACTCCGCCTTCGGTATGATATCTAAGACCAGTAACCAAGCCACTTTCTGGCGCTCTAATAATCAATCTCTGATAACGATCCAAAGCTTGCAGATATCTGCTTCTTAACTGCAAAAGCTCGAGATGATTCTGTTTATATTCATCGGAGATTTTAGAGACTGTATCTTTTAAATAACTTGCCACTCTTACATCGCTATTTTTCACTTCTTCTTGAGTCACAGCAACTGCGCCACGCAGCTTACTCACTACATTCAGATGTTCATTATATATCCTTTGTGTATCGCTTAACTGAAATTTTGACAATATTTTAGATTCTGACAATTTCTCTACATCTTGTAGTTTCTGCTCTTCTAGCTTTAGAGTCTTAGAGCTAACTTCAAGCTGTTTTTCATATTCTTTCAGTTCATCTAATTTTCTTTTCTTTTCGCTTGCGAAAAGTGCAAGTTTTTCCTGCATATCTTCTTTTCTTGCATTAAAAACTCGAATTTGAGTAGCGATAATATCCTTCACTTCTGGATCACTAGGATCAAGCTCAGGACTATTAAAATTGAGTGTCTTATATTTATTCAGCTCAGCAAGTAAACGTATTTCAGTAGCTATGTGAAATCTCAAAGTAGAAAGAGTTGCTTGCATATCTGATACAACACTCGCGCCCTCCAGCTGTATTATCGGATCGCCTTTCTTTACTATATCCCCGTCTTTGACAAATATTGTTTTTATGACTCCTCCTTCTAGATGTTGTATGCTTTTTCTATTATTTTCTAAAACTAATACTCCTCTAGCAATTACCGCACTATCTATAGGGGCAAATCCTGCCCATAGTATGAATATTACAAAAAACGTTGCCAATGCTAGCATTACAAACTTTATCGGTTTTTTGACAGCACTTTTTAAACTTTGGTCTATTTTTTCCTGAAGCGCAGGAATTGCGCCACCTTCACCTTTAAGGAAAGCTACAATTTCACAAATAGATGATTGGATAAGCTTCCATCCATCTTTGAGAGTTTTCTTACATTTATGTTCACTCTGTAAGAACTGTGATAAAAGATGCTGAATCTGAGCACTTTTTACATCATTAGAATTTGCATCCTCTTTACTAAGAGAAACATCTTTTATCTCACTTTCATTCTTTCGCTTCTTATAACCAAGAAACGAGGTAAAAGTACTGAATTTTCTCGAAAACCAGTTTAAAAATCTTTTCATATACTTCATAGGAAAATTGTAATTATAACTACTGAATCTTCTGCTTTTGCTGCAGAGCTTTAGTCACTTCCGCATAAGGTCCTGACATCACTATTTCGCCACTTCTCATTACCACTACAGTATCAGCAAGTTGAAGCATCATAGGGTTGTGCGTCACAAGTACAACGGTAGCTTTTTGTTCCTTTAGTACTTCTATAGCTGTTACAAGATTCACCCTGCTTGAATCATCAAGACTTGCTTCGGCTTCATCTAACAATACGATCTGAGGCATTTTATAGAATGCACGCGCCAATCCTATTGCTTGTTTCTGTCCGCCAGAAAGATTACTACCATCCACTCCAACATCAGTATCATAACCATTAGGGAGACGAGTAATCATTTCATGTGCACCTACTATCTGTGCCGCTTGTATGATATCTTCATAATTTGCATCAGCATCAAGCCTCGAGATATTCATTTTAACAGTACCGGAAAGCAACTGTACATCTTGAGGTAAGTATCCTATAGAACTTCCTAAATCCTCTTTTCGAAGATTTTTTCTATCACTACCGTCTATCCTTACTATTCCAAGTCCAGGTTCTTTAGCGCCAGCAATGATCGAAAGAAGAGTAGATTTTCCTGAGCCACTAGGACCAATCAAAGCGCAAACTTGTCCTGGCTTCATATGCATGTTAATCGCCTTTATGAAGTACGTATTACTACCATGCGGTGCGTAATACACATTTTCTATAGAAACTACTCCTTCAGTAGCGGGCATTTGCATCAATTCCTCATCATGAACAAAGCTTCTAAATCCACTATTTAGTCTTTCGTAAGCTTTTTTCACATTAAGCACATTTTTCACCGCATTTAATGCATTTCCCCATGGTTCTAACGCTTTACTAACCAACGTTGAGCCAGTAATCATAGCACCTGATGTTATTTCGCCTTTAATTACAAGATAAGCACCTGTTAAAGTCGTAAACACCTGTAATATACCACGTACAAGTTTGCTGAATTCTGTGGCAAAAGCTTGTCTTTTGCTATTATCTATCCTCGATTCGTTCACTTTCAGATTAATCTTATGCCATATTTCTACACCTCTTCTTGACATTCCCATAGATTCAAGCACCTCTGCGCCTCTAGTGAGATTATCTACATATTTCATACTTGCGATAAAATTTTCATTATGCTTTTCCACAAGTTTCTTCGTATATCTCTCATTCACGACACCTACTATAATTATCGCGATAGATCCTATGAGTGCCAAAGTGCCCATCATAGGGTGTATGAGGAAAAGTATTATAGTAAATACAAGCGACCAAGGTGCATCTATAAGCATCACTGGTGCATTTGATGCAATGTAGTTACAAAGAGTTTGTAAATCTCTGATACTTTGGCTACCAGCATTACTCTTTGCAACGAGTGAAGTCTTTATCGCATTATGAAGTACTGCATCTGCAATCTTATACTCAAACCATGAAGAGATCTTACTCATTACGAAAGCTCTACCACCGGTAATTGCACTGTTTACAAGATAAGCGACTATTACTAGAAATGTAAAAGCGCCTAAAGTATCGAGATTGCCACTAGGTATAGCTTTATCTAACACATTTAAACTAAAAAACGAGATCCACACACTTAAAGCAGCAGAAGCACTACTTGTAAGAATCGCATACCACACCATCGTGCGTATTGCACTTAATGCATTTTTGATAGGAGTATCGGTGTTTTGGTTTCTATTAATCACGCTATATTAAAAATATTCTATTGCTACCCTGAAAAATTATAGTTAATTACTTTTTATAAATAAACATCTGCGCTCTGAATGTACAAATATATTGGTGCATTATATGCATTTTATCTATTTTGTACATCTACATCATACTCCAATGCGTATAGCAACAACGAGGAAAATACTACAAAAGGCGTGTTTTCTTCGAAAATGGGATTTGAGATGTGGAATACATTAAGCGAACAAAGTGGTAACGATGTTACATACGGTAATAACCTTATTCTAACAGGAGAGCTAAAATATAAAAAGAGAATTTCAGATTACTTAAAGTACATCATAGGCGTAGAAGGGGCAATATATACCTCATGGAGTGAAGTAATGAATGGTATGCCTATACTGCAGAATGTATACGGTATTTTAAAGCACGACATTACTCCTGGCACATACCAAAAGTTAGTATTAAGCATGAAAACGGATAAAAGCATCAATCCACTAGAGTATCAATTGATAGGATTTCGTACTCATACTATGAGATATATCCCTATTGCATTACTACAACAGAGTTTAAGCACTGATGACGCGGATACTAAAAACATCGCTAACATAAAGCCATATTCTTCATTTCTTGGTGAACAACCACTATACGAGAATAATCAGTTATTTGCTAATAAAGTCAGTCTCGTAGGATGCTATAACGATTTTACCGTTGGCGTTACTTATGTACCGAATACAAGCGAATATCTAGGAAAAACATCAATCCTTCCGCATACAGCAAGTATAACGCCACAACAGTACAGAGATAACATACGTGCCATCGTCTCTTATTGCGGTAAATTTAAAAACGTAGATTTTGCCACTTGGTGTGGTGGAGAAAACGCATATTTAGAGAGAAGTAACAATCGTTGTAGCAGTATGATATATGGTATGAAAATAGGATACATGGGCGCACAATTATCCCTTGCTGGCGCTTTATTCGATAATATTGCAGAATCACTAAAGGGAGATGAAAGCAGTATGTATCTAGGTGCTTCATATGGAATTAGCAGATTTAGAATAGGCTTTATGAGTGATACCTTCTTCGGTGAAGAACATGTATCAAATCAAATCGGACTTTTTGAAGTGCACTACAACAAGCACATCGCAATACTCTTTGGAATATCAAAGACGCAGTATAAAGGAAAAGATACTCAAAACTTGGTAATGTGCAATATAGCGGGCACATTTTGAGGCTGCATATTCAGTTTTCGCCCTTCGTACAAAACGCCTTACTTCGTTTTGAGATCTGAGAATAAATACAATGATCCACAAACGAGTATAAGCGCTTTCTTATCCTTTGCGTGAGATATGCACTCTTCGATACCAGCATGTACATCTTCAACTATTTTACAGTTAAATCCCATTTTCGTTGCTTTATCGTAAAGTACTAAACTGCTTTCAGATTTAGGTTCGCTACGAATCGCTGTGACACATAGTAATACTGTTTCCGTCTGAAAAAAACGTAAAAAGCCTTCAATATCTCTACCCTTTGTACGACCATGTACTACGTATAATGGTGTTGCGTTACTCTTGAGTTGTAATATACTCGCCATCAACATTTCTGCACCGGCAACATTATGCGCTCCGTCAAAAATCAACGTTACGTTACTCGGTAAGTTATATCCAAGATCGTGAGAAGTGATTGTCTGCATTCTTCCTGGCCAAAATGCATGCTTCACCGCTTCAGATATATGAAGAAGAGAGATCTTTTTATAGTAAAGCAATCCAAGCATAAGCATCGCAATTGCAGCCGTCGCCGCATTCAAAATTTGATGTATACCAGCAAGTGTCGGTTTTGGTATTCTAAATACAGTGCCTCCTTCAAGACTTTCTATACCGATAAGCGCGAGAGAATCGACAAGCACTTTATTACGTAGTCGTCTTGGCAATCGGAAGTGTAGCTCAATTTCTTCATCAAAAACTTCAAAATTCCAATCTCTACCAAAAAGTACCAAAGAAACATTCTTCGATTCGCAATATGATATAATGGCATTTGCTGCTTCCGTCGGCTGCCAACTGACAACTGCTATAGAATCTAGTCTAATAATACCGCATTTTTCCATGGCAATTGAAGAAAGAGAATCTCCTAAAAATTCAACGTGATCCATAGAAATAGGAGTAATGATATTCAAGATTTTCTCCTCTACTACATTAGTAGCATCAAAGCTTCCGCCCATTCCAACTTCTAATAACAGTACATCAGCTTTTTTTTGAGAAAACTCATATAAAGCTAATCCTGTTGTAGCTTCAAAGAACGAAAACTTGCCTTCATTTCCTATAATATGACTTCCGTAGTTGCATAAAATTTCTAGTTGTTCATCGGATATCTCTCGATCTTGTATTACTATACGTTCATTAAATTTTATCAAATGAGGCGATATATACCTATGAGTACTGTATTTTGCATTTTTAAAACATTCTCCAAGATATGCTACAGTTGATCCTTTACCATTTGTACCGGTAATATGCACTACAGGCGGCAATGCACTCATATCTACACGTAATGCCGTTATAATCTCCTTAATTCTCTCAAGGCCTGGCTGTACGTTATTATTCAGTAACTTAGGCCATGGCGGCATTGTGATACTCATTAAGAAGGCATAATTTTACTTAGAACAGCAAAATATCCTTTATGCTTGTTGCCAGAATATAGAGAAACATCGACCACGTCGTTCTTGTCATGCAGCGCATAGTGCGACTCTTTTTTTAATTCAGTGCATACATTATACATTGGCTCCACTCCGGTAGTATCTACTTCAGCAATCTTATCAAGTGCATCTATTACTGTTTTTAATTTCTCCGCAACTGATGCAATTTCTTGCGGTTCCATATGAATTGCACAAAGCTTACAGAGGTTTTTTATATCCATGCTGATTATCAAAGCGATTAATGTTGTATAAGTATCATATTGTTCTTACTTTTTCTATCGCTCGATACTGCGGTATGCTATCAAATATATAAAATCATGAAAATTTCTTGTATTTTATACATTACTTTGCAATATAATCGTACAGATGACAGTACGAAGATCTGATGAATGCTTTTCTTAAAATTTCGCACTATATCAATTCACACAGCTTCATTGCAAATGCTGGATTCGTTGTATGCGTACTAATAATAATCAAATTCTCTCGTAAGCCGCTATACATTGCATTACGGAGAAAGTTGATAGAGATATTCAGAGAAATAAAGGCGTCCTTAGGAGAGCTTAAGCAGCAGTATAAAAGGAAGGATGACATGATTCACTATCATGAAACGATGACGACATATACGGAAAAGGAGATCAGCGAAGCATATACTAATTATGATAAAGCAATCGAGGAAGCAAACAGGAAAGTAAAGTATATGAAAAGCGAACACGATAAAGCTGTAAAAAGAGCGAAAAAAAATACCGAGAAACATCATATTGCATCCATTACGAACGATATATTAAAGAGTTTAGAAGATGGACTACGTGAAAAAATGTTAAGGATGAGTGATAAAGATCACGAAGCGATCATCCTACAAGAAAGTGAGAAATTGAAAAGGTAAGACGGTGATTTTATTGAAGAATCTTCAAAAAAAAATAGATGATCAAAAATCTATTTTGAAGAATGTGTCATTTTCTGTTCCTCGCGGCAATATAACTGCGATAGTAGGCCCTTCTGGCTCAGGAAAATCAACGCTACTTCAAATTATTGGCTTACTAGATACACCTACAAGTGGCGAGTTACTACTAGATGGCATTCAATGTAATGCGAAAAATGATAGCACCGTTACTATAATGAGGAAAAAGATGATAGGTTTTATATATCAGTTTCATTATCTGTTAAGCGGTTTTACAGCACTGGAAAATCTTTTAATTCCTATGAAGATAAAAGCTGAAGATGCTGATAAAGATGTTGCTCTTTCCATACTTCAAAAATTTGATTTGGCGCATAAAAAAAATGTAGTAGTAGATAAATTATCTGGAGGAGAAAAACAAAGAGTAGCAGTAGCAAGAGGGCTTGTGAATTCACCTAAAATAATAATTGCAGACGAACCTACCGGTAGCCTTGACAGGCAGAATGCAGATCGCGTATTTGAAGTACTACTTGAAACTGCAAGAAATGATAACGCCACCATCATTATAGCAACACATGATGACAATATTGCAAGAAGCTGCGATCAGGTATTTCTACTGTCTGACGGATATCTTACAAAAGCATAAGGAGAAGATCTTCGTAGAACTGCTAGAGGAAGGGAAGTACATCGTACTGTGGATTCCGATTATTTTATCATCAGGCATTATCGCAAGAATTGCATATAATATTGATGTCACATTTATATGGCTACTCTCTATATTCTTATTTATTGCGTTATGTTACCTAAAACGAAGCAATACAAGCACAAACAACAAAACTGATTTTCTAAATATCATCTGCTGCATATCTTTCTTCTTTTGCCTTGGTGTCATAGCAATGGATTTAAGAATCATCACAGTACATGCGCCAAAATTAAATCACAAAATCACTACGCATGTAGACGGTGTCGTACAATCAATATGTAAAGCAAATGATCATTATAAAGTACTTCTTACAAACTTACACATTAGTAAGGTACATATATCTGATACACCGCATGCGATAAGGATAAGAGTAAACAAAAAATATAATGCTACGTTAAAAGATTACACTAACATACTAGGCGCACGAGTATCTTTCGATGCGCAATTGTTTCCACCTAAAACAGTAAAGCAGCATTATCCATTTGATTTTGCGCAATTTGCTTATTTTAAAAAAATAGGCGCCGTAGGATTCTCTCTCACCGATTTCACTTTGCTGAAAAAATCCACGAATTTCGCATTATATCTTCCGGAAATAATAAGACATAAAATTGCATCGCAAATCGATACAGCATTGGAGTATGACGTAAGCGGAGTAGTAAATGGATTATTACTCGGAGAGGTATATAAAATACCGAAACACATTTACGAATATTTCAGAATCTCCGGCACTTCTCATGTCATAGCAATCTCTGGCATGCACATCACGGTAATGTCAGTAATGATGTTGTACATAATAAGATTTTTCTTACTACGTATTTATACTTCTATAAATAGTATCTTCAGCACAAAACTGTCTTACTGCATAGTATCTGTACTGGTAGTATTTTACCTACTAATAGTCAATTCTCCTATTTCCGGAGTAAGAGCAGTATTAATGTTTCTATTATGTGGACTTGGTACTGTTATTGGAAAGGGCAACGATATAAAACGTGTACTGGCTACTACTGCATCATTAATATTGTTATTACAGCCGGAAGCAATATTGAACGCCGGCATGCAGATGTCATTCTTAGCTTGTATAGGAGTTATATACTGCGTTCATAACTTACAGTTTAGTTTTAGTGGCATCGATTCTGACAATACAAAATCGAAAAATATCTTGTTAAAGTCATGCATTTATTTTCAAAATCTCATAACATGCTCTATTATCGCGACGCTATGCACTATACCTGTAGTAGCATTTCATTTTCATACACTCTCAATTTACTCCATATTTGCGAACTTTATTATTATTCCATTAGTAGATATAATTGTGATGCCGTTATCCATGATATATCTTGCAACAAGCTTTATTGATTATAGTAAATACACTTTGCAACTTTTAGTCATACCAGTGAAGTTAATGATATGCCTTGCTAAGTATTTCGCTGAACTGCAATATTCAGCAATTCACGTAAAAAATATCACAAAAGAGATGGTAGTAGCACTATCTCTTGGGAGTGTTATCATGATGTATACTAAAACTGATACAATGAAATTAATAGGATTCTTTATATTATCATCCGCATTACTACTTTTATTATGAATCGCCATGAAAGCAGAGAATAAGTGTCCCTTCATAAAAAAATTTCTCTCATCACTAAAGAGGATAGATGTTAGTTCTAAGAATCATGTATCTCTATTTCACTTACTTCAAAATAAAGTAGTGGTAGTAGGATACTCTGGTGGTGCTGATAGCTTATGTTTGATCTTATTATTACTTGAAGTAGCGAAATCACTAAATATTGAAATACATCCAGTTTTCGTCAATCACGGCTTAAAAAAGACGGCTGATGCAGAAGAAATACAAGCATCACGCATTTTATCCTCTATTACCGGAAAAGAGATGATCGTACAAAAATGGGAAGGAGATAAACCGCAAAGTAATATTTATTCCATAGCGAGAGATAAAAGATACCAGCTACTCTTTCAAGCAGCATATAAATGTGGCGCAAGTATTGTTATGACTGCACATCACGCAGATGATAATATCGAAACTGTTTTAATGAATATAATACGTGGTTCAGGCGCAGAAGGTATATGTGGTATTTCTCAAATTACACAACTACAAGCCTTCTACAAAAATAAAAATCAGCAGCTGCTGTTAGTAAGACCATTGTTAGATTGGTCAAGAAGTGAAATTGAAAAATGTTTAGCAGCAAAAGGTGTCAAGGCTTATATCATGGATGATATGAATAAAGATCAAAGATTTCTAAGAGCTTCGGTACGAGAATTGCTGAATAATATAAAAACAAATATAAAAATAAATTGTACGTACGATCTTTTTCACAAAAGATTTATTCTTCTCTCCAGCAATATGCAAAGAACTATGGCCTTTATAGAAAAATACACAAATGATTGGCTGATGGAAAACTGTTATGTGTCACAATACGGCGCGGGATTTTTTAATCTACGACTATTCGCAGAATTAGAATTGGAGATGAAGCTCAGAATAATGAGAAAAATGCTACGTAATATCGTACGTTTTAAATATCCACCGAGGCTATCTTCACTATTGATATTATGTGACAATATTACAACTATGAAGCAATGCACACTTAATAAGTGTATTATAAGCGCAGCTTCTCAAAATGAACTTATAGATGTAGTAGAAGACATAAGTACTAAAGAAAGAGTGATGATAATAGTGAAGGAAAAGCAATTTATTGATGATAAAGTATACGAAGCGAACTCTAGAGTTGTATGGGACGATAGATTTTTAATTACGTGTATGACATCAGAGAAAAAGAATCCTTTTACGATTTCTCGATTTGAATCAAAATGCGCAAAAATCAAGTTGCCATCAGAGTGCAATGTGAGAAGTGTCGCAGAAGTAAAGAAAACATCTGCAAGAGTATTGAATACCGTACCGTTCTTATACTACGGTAAGGCGATTGTGAGTCCATTGATCAATGAAGTGGAAGTTTGCTTGAATGGAAAAAGCTATATCTTTTCATCTCGATATCTTTATAGAGATACGCATCACGCATGGATGTCTTCGTATGATCTCGGTAGATTGGACGAGGATAAAGCCATCATAGAGTAGTGCAAGAAAAAAACAGAATAAGCATTCGCATCTATAAAACAAGCTACAACAAACTGAAGAAAAGCACTAATCTGCTACAGTACTCTGAAGCGCTACAAGGTCTCAGACTTTTATCCGTAGAAAGTAAGAAAGAAACGAAAATACGAAGGAAAACGTACTACGCGTTTTATTGCTCATCTACAGCAGATTGCACATTCACCGTTAAAGTAGCTTCAACATCTTCATATAATGAGATTGCTATACTGTAAGTACCGATCATACTTAGCTTCTGATGCATGATGATTTGCACGGGCTCAATATCAAATCCTAATGTATCGGAGATCGCTTTACTGATATCAGTTTTACTTACAGAACCGTATAATTTTCCATCATTACCTGCTTTATATGATAGAGTAACAGAAGCAGTTTTCATTACCTCTACTCTTTCAATTGCAATTTTTCTCTGCTCCTGTGCTTTCAGTTCTAAAGCTACTCTCTGCTCTTCAAACTGCTGAACAGCTTTAGGAGTAGCATAAACTGCATAATTCATAGGAATTAGGAAATTTCTTGCATATCCCCCTTTCACTTTTACCACGGTACCAACTTTATTACCGTGTATAGCATGAGTGAAAATCACATTAATAGTACTCATCGTAAATTCAAAAATGTAAAAACAATTACTGTAGTCCTAATTGCCGCGCAACTTTCACGCATCTCTTTAACTCAGCCTGCATTTTTCTCGAAAGACCGGTAGTCTTTCTCGGTAGAATACGACCACATCCTGAAAGATAATCTTTAAAAGTTTGCACATCAAATGGCACTATATTCAAGACTTTAACCTGTTTCGCTCTACCTTGTTGCGCCTTCTGTGCTTCAGCAGTTTTATTAAATAAGATAGAACTTTGAAGAAGCGGAAGAACAGATGCAGGAGTAGCTACCTCGTTCTTCTTTGAGGCTTGCGATTCCGTATTATCGGAAGTAGCTTTTCGCTGAGTGGTATTATTGGTAAATCGCTCAGTATTATTCATGATAGATGTGATAATTAATTGTTATTGATTAAGCAGCAACAGATTCCTCGACTACTGGAAAAGAATACCTTGTCGATAGCACCATGAAACGTACAATATTTTCATGATGCACACTGAAGTAATGAGTAAGCTCCTTCACACGAGGGCCATCACACTCTATGCCAAATATTACGAAGTAAGCAGACATGCCATTCTTCACTTTGTATTTCAGATCTCTCATTCCCCATCTTTCGAGTTGCATCACTTTGCAATCTTTTTTCTCCATCATATTTCTTACGGAAAAAATAGTATTCTCTATATCATGGCTACTCATGTCATGTCTCAAGCCTATGACGACCTTATAAAATCTCATTAAGGAGTTAATTATGGATGCATTTCAATGCTCAGCATTATATAGAACAAAACTTGTAAATCAATATACTCCGTATTTTCTTATATTCTGTAAAAGCACTAGCGGAAGCTTATTTGATTTGCTACTCCTTAACGTCCTATCACTTAAGCAAAGAATCTCATGCATCAAGACGATCGTAATGTATCTTTTACAAAGCCGAATACACTGCTAACAGCAGAAGTAGGATATAAGCCTTTTAGATATCCATGGGCATATGAAATATGGCTGCAACAACAACAAATGCATTGGCTAGCTGCAGAAGTTACAATGGGAGATGATATATCTGACTGGAATGTGCTGAATGAAGCAGAGCGTCACCTCATTACGCAAGTACTACGATTTTTCACACAAGCAGACAGTGATGTCGCTACTATATGCTACTTGAAGTATCTGAAATTTTTTAAGCCTACGGAGGTAGTAATGATGTTATTATGTATTGCAAATACTGAAACGATCCATATGGATGCTTATTCGCATTTGCTTGAATCTCTAGGATTACCGCAAATTGAATATAAAGCCTTTTTGAAATTCGAAGAAATGTTGACGAAACACGAATTTTTATTTCAATTCAACATGGATTCTCCGCATGAAGTAGCTAAAACTTTAGCAGTATATGGTGCTTTCACGGAAGGTCTACAGCTTTTTGCTTCCTTTGCAATGTTGATCAATTTTCAAAGATTCGGAAAAATGAAAGGGCTTGGACAGATTGTAGCCTGGTCAATAAGAGACGAGTTACTTCATACAGAAGCGATGATAATGCTATTTCATCAATTTATCGAAGAATATCCGGAAGCATGGACTAAAAAATTACACACAGAAATTACCGAAGCATGCATCAATGTGGTGAAAAATGAGGACGCTTTTATAGATCTTGCATTTGGAATAGTAAAGGAAGTACATGGTTTATCAGCAAATGATATGAGGCAATACATCAGATTTATTGCAAATACTAGAACGAAACAATTGCGTATAGCGCCACCATTTCCGGAAGTCACGGTCAATCCGTTGGCATGGATGGATGAAATCGTAGTTGCACCGCAATTTACAAATTTTTTCGAACAAAGGCCTACTGCGCAATATGGAAGAGCAGCAACTAGCGAATCATGGGAAGATGTATTTTAAGAAGAACATTTCGTGTAGTAGCAATTGTACCTTTGACACTACACGACAATGTCGCATTTTCATTTATATCACATAATTTCGTTGCGAAAATACCGCTATAAACAACGATATTAGATAGAAAATTAATTGTACCTTGTTATTTCTTAGGATAATTTTTGCTCGCGGTACTATTCTGTGATATCCTAAGAAAGATGCAATCTGCGTGAATGAAGTACCACGACATGCTTTTTATAATAAACATTGCGGCGTTATTACTTAGTGCCATACATACGCAGTACTCAAGTGCGGATTCCAAAATAGATATATCTGCAATCGAAAGTACAGAACAAATACAACACGACGCACCATCCGTAAGATGTTTCGAAGCGGGACTAGACCTCAGATCAGCAAGCAGTACACAGCCACAAAGAGGGCAATTAGGTATTGATATGTCATATAATAGCCTTCAATGGCCGTTTCATCATGATAAAGGACTCATACTAGGTACAATAGGATTAACTTATATGTATGATCACTCGGCGTCCAATCCTTCCAACTGGTTAGGTATAAAATTCACTGCATCAGGTTTGAAAAAAATCACCGATATGTACAGTTTTGGCGTTTTTATAGGAGGTTCAATCTCAAAGGGCTTTGGCTGTAACTCCGTTAGTGAAGCAGATAAGAAAGACGTCAGTACACTCTATCCTTTTGATATTGGGTTACGTATGCAATTTTACAAGTTAGGTGTTCAGTTTGGAACGTACACTTATATCGGAGACGATTATAGCATAATAAACGACAGCAAAAATACGCAAGAATCCTTGTCTTTGCCATTATATGGCAGAATCTTTGTATCGTTTTAATCGTAATTAGCACTTTTCGTCTCTCGCTTTCAATAACTGTGTAATAATGCCTTCTTTTGTCGCAGTAAAGCCGCTATCTACGTAAATTTGTACTGCTTTTCTTTTATATTTCCCTATATCTGTACTATCTTTTACAAGCAGCTTTATATCATTACCGTTTATCGGTAATGTAATCTCCGCATATTGTTTTACCTTTTTCATTGAAATAGAGGATTCTCTATTCATCAGCGCATCACACACCTTTATGAAGTCTACGTATGCCTGTGTACCAAATAAAAAAACTGCTCTTTTACTATAGTCTTCATCGCTTCCTGCGACATCTAATCTACCTGTGTATTCATATAACTTCATCAACGTTTTCAATCTTAAAAGCTCATGATTTGTAAGTATTATCTCTTTTGATAATTGAGAAATTGATTCAAGAATTGTCGTAATATTACAAGTACCGTTTCGTATTAGAATACATGCAATACTTAAAATACTATCATGTAAAGCGCACTTCTCGCTTTCATCGACAAATTTATCAAGAGTAGGAGAAATGATATTAAGAATCTCATTACTTCTCATTATCCTCAGCGACTGCATATAATATGGCGTTTTAAGAAGCGCCATTATTTCTTTTCTAATTCTTTCCTTTGATAGATTATGTAATGCATTTCTATGATTTCTTATTATCTCTATTTCTAGATTGTTAAATTTTGGACTGCGAAATAGACCGCTAAATCTGAAAAATCTTAATATACGTAGGTAATCTTCTTTAATTCTAGCTACTGCATCTCCTATGAATACTATTGACTGATTTTGCAAATCTCTTATTCCAAAGTGATAGTCATGCATCACATTCTCTACATCGCAGTAAATGGCATTTATTGAAAAATCTCGCCTCATAGAATCTTCTAGCCACGATATATGTTTTCCAGCAACAACTCTTGCAGCTCTTCCAAAACACTCCAAATCCTTACGTGGTGCAGCAACATCATACATTACATCTTTATAATGCACTTTTAGTACGCCATATTTCTGAGAATCATCAAAGTAGTGTATATCATGCATTTCTAGAACTTTCGTAATTTCTAAGAAATCGGCTTTAGCTACTATATCATAGTCAACTCTGTGCGGAAATTTTAAATGGAAGTGTTTTTCAAGCAGATAATCTCGTACTGAACCTCCAACTACTCTCACCTCGAAATAAGCATTTAATACTTTTAGAAGATCAAGACATTCAGAAGAAAATAAGCTTCTTTGATTTTCTAAAGCGTTTGACACTGTTTACTGTAATGCTTACTCTTTGAGAAGCATAAACTAGTACCGGCTATCACAGCAATACTGCTTTTTGTATGTATTGTACATTGTAGTCGGATTTTTCGTTTTTTAGAAGTTATGGGTGTAGCATGTGGAATAGTAGGATTGCCTAACGTGGGAAAGTCTACTCTTTTCAATAGTGTACTTGGAAAAGAAGAAGCAGAAGCTGCAAATTATCCATTCTGTACTATAGAACCAAACAAGGGCATGGTAATAGCTTTTGATAAAAGACTTGAAATACTCGCGGATATCGAAGGATCTCGTAATATTATTTACTCTACCGTAGAACTTGTAGATATCGCAGGTCTCGTAAAGGGAGCAAGTAAAGGAGAAGGATTAGGTAATCAGTTTCTCGGACATATAAGAGAAGTTGATGCAATAGCACATGTTGTAAGATGCTTCACTGACAGTGAGACTCATCACGTTGATGGAAGTGTAGATCCTCAGAGAGATATACTCGTAATACAGAATGAACTCATACTATCAGATTTGATGAGTATCGAGAAAAGACTGCTGCATTCAGATAAAAAAAATAAAGCAGAAAGAGAATCGCAGATAACCTTATTGAAGCTCTGCCAAGAACATCTTCTTACTAACAATATAAAAGGAGTCATGAATCTTGTGAATGAAGAGAATGAGAAATTTTTTAAAGAACTTGGCTTGCTAAGTATGAAGAAGCAGATATACATCGCTAACATAGGAGAGGAAGATGTGAATAAAGGCGGTAACGAATATTCTAGAATAGTAGAGGAAATCGCAATATCAGAACATAAAAGAGCTGTCGTATTATCTGCTAAACTCGAAGCTACGCTTGCGTTGATGAATAAAGAAGAGAGACAATTTTTTCTAGAAAACTACGGTCTCGAAGAAGGCGTTGTCGGACGATTAGGAAAAGCTTTGTATGATGAGTTAGATTTTATCACTTTTTTCACTGTTGGCCCACAGGAAGCCCGCGCATGGAAGATAAAGACAGGGACTACAGCGCCAAAAGCTGCAGGTGAGATCCATTCGGATTTTGAAAGAGGTTTCATTAAAGCTAATGTATGTTCATATGAGGATTATTGCAAATATGGCGGCGAGCAAAAAGCAAGAGAACAGGGGAAAATCAGAGTCGAAGGTAAAGAATATGTTGTACACGACGGTGACGTAATGCATTTTAAATTCAACGTCTGATTTTCAACTAAAGCAATGAAGTTGAGCGCCACAATAACAGAAGTCATGTATTATTTTTTTTCAGCAGATCTCTCAGTGAAAAGACGGGATAAGAAATATTTAAGATGATAGAACTATAGTAACAAGCTGATGTATCTTCAATTTCATCCGTTATATCTTACTTACTAACAGCATCGCATCTTTATCGCGATTTATAAATAGGGAGTTTTATACCGGCGAAGAGAGGGAGTATAGGATTAGTAGAAAGTATTATGACAAGAATAGGAGCAAGCGATAATATTACAAATGGAGAATCCACATTTATGGTGGAAATGCTGGAAACTGCACGCATATTGCAAAGCGCCTCTCAGAATTCTCTCATATTACTCGATGAAGTAGGTCGCGGTACTTCAGCTAAAGAAGGTATGGCTATCGCAATAGCCGTCACAGAGTATGTCCATGAACAAATAAAAGCAAAAACTATATTCGCCACTCATTACCATGAATTAGGAAATTTAGAAGATACTCTCCATAAAGCTAAATCTTATAAAATGAATGTCACTGAACATAATGGTAAAATCACTTTCATGCATAAAATATCACAAGGTATAGCTACTCACTCATATGCATTACATATCGCAAAACTCGCAGGTATGCCTAAATCCCTCCTCCAAAGAGCTTCTCAAATCTTCCTCAATCACTCTTCTTATTAGATAGAGAACTTCACTATTCTGCACTAATACCAAATCAAAGATAATTATTTTTTGTTAGAATGTATTGGTCTTTTCCGATATTTGTCAAACTCAATAGCATAGATCGCACTACTCTCTCGCTATCATCAAGTTAAGCATATTATTTTTGAGAAAAATGAATTGAGAATATTCACTACTTCTTTTTTAAGGTAAACATTGTGTCAATAAGAAATGAATTATTATTTTTTCTTTCTTCTGATATAAGAAGGCTTCATCTCTTCGTAAATTTAGCAAATTAGCGATTTATCTCCCTCTATAAATCAAATGCGAGAGATGCTGTAAAGATAATAAACGTACATCGAAAAAGAAGAGTTTTATTAAACGCTTTTCTCTTCGGTAAATGTTACGTCGATTACAAATAAAAAAAGAGAGAGTGAATCGCTTCACTCTCTCTAATCTAAAGAAGATCTTTCTTCTTCTAAAAGCATCTACAATAAGAATGAGTAGTCTCGACCACTCACTCCGACGTACTATATGTCAAATATGACAGATGCAGTTAAGAACAGATTCATGCTACCATCTTTCTTGAATTTCAAGTCATTGATAGTATAGGCCTCCTTAATATTCGTTCCAGAAGTTGCAGTATTCGAAGTAGTACCGTTGACCCAGTAAATAGTTGAAGCTGTAATGGCATCGCCCTTAACACCAAGAGTGATATCCTTCTTTTTGTCTTGGAATTGAGGTACTTTGTACTCATTATTGTCGAATAACGCACCTAACTGAAGAGCAGCATTATGCATTTGGAATCTCACACCTGCTTCACCAGCGCAATAGAATTTCCATGCACCGAAATCAGTTGAGAATATCTTGCCTAACTTGGTTGCATTAAAATCAGTCGCTTTTGATGCGTAACCAACTACCCCTGTAGCTAGGTTCCAAGCGCTACCACTATATGTGCCTGGTATACCTTGAGTATAGCCTTCCGTTAGCGAAAGTGAAGTAGTGCCTACTGCAATACCATTCAAATTCACTTGTGTTTGCGCACCACCTAGCACTGCTGCTGCATAAGGACCAACTTTGAAGTCTTTTCCGACGCAGAACAAAGGAGCTATGTTACCACGTGCACCGAGAATGAATCTACGTAGTTTTACACCAGATGCAACCATCATCCCTTGGTTATTAGCAGTAAGAGTAGCGCCTGAGTTATCGATCCAAGAGTAAGCAATTGTACCGCCAATAGACCCTAGCAACACACCATTTCCTGGCATTTTAGATTGCAAACCATTCCATCCGAGATTTGCTCCAAATCCCCACATTCTACCACCTGCATTGTCGCTAGTCGCAACATTATCAACTGCGAAGCCAGTAGTGTTAAAAGCAGGAGCAGAAGTAGCTGCTGTGATTGCGCTTGTTGTCTTGTTACCAGCTGCAGCCATCTGCAATTTGACCGCACTAGGCGTCATGAAGAACTGAAGTCCTACTTCGAATTCTCCTATTTTTTGATCGTCTTCATTTGTAAGCACAGGGCTTGCAGCATCAAGAGCGGTCAATGTTTGAGAAGCAAATGCGTTCCCCATAACGAGTGAACTTGCAAGTGCTAATGCTAAATATTTTTTCATATTAAATAACTAGTATCAGTTAAGATATACTTTAATCGTATACCGAATATTCGTAACCAATGAATAGGCATACCTTATATACCTTAAAATCTGATGCATTTGTTGCAAATCTGCAACTATCTCAAAATCCTCTAAAGTCACACAATATCTCGTAAAAAAGTGGCAATATATGCATATATGCAATTACTGCAAACATCATCGATTATCACACGTATCAAGAAATATTCTGTATTTCTTTATGAACACAGACGCGAATGATGAGAGAATTTCTCAGTTGTAGGTATGAAGTATACAGCATACTGTACCGAAGTGCTGACCGCATGCCTCTCCTACAGAAGAAATCTTATTCATTTAATTAAAGTAAGAGAGTATTACTTTTGAGAAAAAACGAATCGAAAGTATTAATTACTTCTTCTTAGAAGAAATATTTTATCATTTTATCAATAATAGCAAATTATTATTTCTTCCTTTTCTTCGAAAGAAAAAATCTCCTCTCCCTCGGAAATTCAGCAAATTAGCACTTTATCTTTCTCTATAAGTCAAATATGAGAGATACTGTAAAGAACTTGCTAATAGCATCGTGCTCGCTCTCTTGAATTGCGTTCATCTGACAATGAAACAGATTACTATGATATATTATTATGATATTCTATCAATCACCCCCTTCCCCTTTGTAGACGTCTCATTAATTAATAGCAAATTATTATTTCTTCATTTTCTTCGAAAGAAAAAATCTCCTCTCTCGGCAATTCAGCAAATTAGCACTTTATCTTTCTCTATAAGTCAAATACGAGAGATACTGTAAAGAACTTGCTAATAGCATCAGCTTGTCTTTTGAACTTCACGTCATCCATCATTGTTATATTTTTCACTTCCGTACCAGTAACAGTAATAGGATCGCTATCTACAGCATAGAAGATCAGTGCTTCCGTTGCTTCTATTTTGTCTGTATTTTCACTATCAAGGTTAATAGTTTCTCCACTTCTAGTGACAGCAGTAACAGGAGCAACAGCATGGAAATTAGTAGCAGTTGTGATCCCTTTCCACACTTCTCCTAAGGCAGCGCCTTTATGCACTGCAGCATCGCGTACACTATTATTGAACAATACACCAATCTGTATACCAAAATTCTGCTTTTGTAGCCTTACACCAAATTCGCCACAATAATAAAAGTTCCACTTAGAAGTATCGATTATTTGTAGCTTTTTTTTCTGCACATCGCCATAACCAAGCAAAGAGGTATCTACATCACTCCAACTAATAGTGCCGTTATCTTCCGTTACTGCAGTTGCAGTCGTACCTGCTTTAAAATTCTTTATATGTAAGATAGTTTTTGACTCAGTTATAGCCTTACTCTTGTATGTCTTGTCAGCGCCAAGTGTGCCTGCTGCATAAATTCCAATCTTTGCACTTTTTCCAAGACTGTATAAAGGCGCAATACTACCACGTACACCTAGTATGACTCTATGAAGAAGTACACTATCGAATGCTGCATCCGACTCAACCTGCGCAAGATCTACTTCAGAATATCCGATTGTGCAACCTATAGAACCTAATAACATACAATTTTTGCCAATTTTTGATTGTAAGCCATTCCATCCAAGATTTAGATTAGTACTACGCACTCCTTTATCTTGCGTGGTGAATTCTCGTATTATATTGCGCTTATAACCGAGAAAATTCGGCATACTATCAGTACTTTCACTTCTATTATAAACAGTCGTTATATCTCCTTGCATTGTAAATGCTATGTCATCAAATATTTGAGAAAATTGTAGCCCTACTTCGAATTCTCCTATTTCTCGCTCAACTTTATTCGTTTGTGCAACTCTTGCTACTTTAGAAGTATCTAACGTCTGAGAGGCAGATACTTTTCCGATTATAAAAAGACTCACGATAAAATACTTTATGCTTTTCATTTATCATTTGTTGCTTAGTTAATAACGCGCTTATGCTACATCACTCTGTTGCTGAAGCACAAATGCCTTTTTGACATTATAAAATCCAACATACTGATAATATTAAGAGAATATTTCACGTAAGCTTTAATACATATAAAAGGCACATTTAGTCTCTTTTTCCAAAAGAAACATCTTTTATATTAATACGAGTAATTGGCCATGAAATCGTATGTTAGTCAAATATCCCGTAGCATCATTACGATATATTCGAAATGATAGATAATTGACTTTTATTCGGTAAGTTGCTAGTAGTATCCGATACTACCAGTATCTAACGAAAATGCCAAAATTGAAGACTAAAAGCAGCGTAAAAAAGAGATTTTTTCAAACTGCTACAGGAAAGATAAAAGCCGGTCAAGCGAATAAGCGACATAATATGCGAAAACGCTCCGCACGACAACTCAGAGAACAACGTGGCACTTGCATTCTACCTGAGATGGAACGTATAAGAATAAAGCAGCATATACCGTACGGTTTATAGAAAGATCTGTTTGGTGTTGATATTGTCATCACTCGATAGTACTGTGTTAAGCATAATTATTTAGCATTTTGAAATGGCGCGCGTAAAACGTGGTGTAACTGCTCGCAGGAGACATAAGAAAATTTTAGAAATGGCATCCGGCTATAGAGGACGTGCCAAGAGTTGTTTTAGAGTAGCAATTGAAAAAGTACACAAGGGACTTCAATATGCGTACAGAGATAGGAAAGTCCGTAAACGTGAATTCAGAGCACTGTGGATACAGAGGCTAAATGCGGCACTGAGAGAAAGAGGATTAAGATATTCTCATTTCATGGGCGCTTTTCTCAAGAGTGAAATCGGTCTCAACAGAAAAATGCTGTCTGAAATTGCAATACGTCATCCGCAGCAGTTTGAGCAAATCATCAGCAAGGTCACAGCACATCAGTAGTGCAGCTTAACTTGCACTTTGTAGACTAACAAAAAACCGTATATGAAGTCTGCCGCTTACAACGGGACAATAGCTTTCGTCTCGCCGGCTAACTTCTTGTTATATTAAACTCATATCAAATAGCGATTCACAATATTACAGGATTTATCCGCTGTTGACGTCTCTGCGTGTTTGTGCGACATTCGATCGAATTTTATCTTTAGCGTCAAATGAACGTTCGTTCCTTCATCATAGACAGCATAAAACCTTATAGATATTACGTATACTTTCTTATATTTCTGATGACTTTGTCAGGTTTAGAGTATCCGTTAAAGTCTTATATTTTAAAACTCATCATAGATGATGTAAGTGCGATGCAATTCCATACAATATGGATACCAGTTACTTGGTACTGCGTCGCACAAGCTTTAACATTTCTTCTATGGTATTCCTTCGGTTGGTGCGAATTAAGATATATGCCGCAAATAAAGAAAGATATAGCAGCAAAATTTATAGAAAAAATTGGACTATACGATTACCACTTTTTTCAAGAACATCAATCAAGCACGATATCTGCAAGAATTAAAGATGCTGCTAAAATAATGCCTAGGATCATAGAACTCTCGTTGATACAGCCGCTACATCTTATAATCACAGTCATAATAAGCATAGCCTTACTATTTAAAGTGCATTTTATCTTCGGATTAGCAATGTTCGTATGGGTATCTACATTCATGCTCATGTGCTATACAAGAATGAAGAAAGTAAGCTTATTAGCAAAGGCAGAAGCAGAATGCGAAATTAACACATATGGAGAAGTAAATGATTATGTCTCTAATATGCTCTTCATCAAGATTTTTTCATCATTTTTACACGAAAAATCAGCATTGAAGAACAAGCTTGAAAAGCTAATGCACAAAAGCATCACTACAGCTTCTGCTTCAGTATCGTATTTTCGCACTCAGCATTTCATATTCTCTTCATATATAGTGTTATGCTTAATTGGCATGGTATATTGCAGTGCAAAAAGCATCATAACTCCAGGAGATTTCGCTCTTGTGTTTATGACAAACTTGGAAATCACAATGCAGCTATTTCACATTACTTTCGTTATAAGGGAAATAATTACAGATTATAGTAGTCTAAGACAAGCATTATCCATTTTAGAATACGATACTGGAGTGCAAGATAAACCAAATGCCCCTACGCTTGTGGTAAGTGAAGGTATGATCCAGTTTCATAACGTGAAATTTCATCATAAAAATAGCATTCCGCTATTCTTAAATAAGTCTATCACAATACTACCAAAGCAAAAGATTGGTCTCGTTGGCTATTCAGGAAGTGGCAAATCCACCTTTATTAATCTCATTTTGAGATTATATGATATCATGGATGGCGGTATATACATTGATCGGCAAGACATTTGCCAGGTACAGCAAGACTCGTTAAGAAATGCAATAGCAGTAATACCACAAGATATTTCTTTATTTAGCCGTTCCATTATGGAGAATATCCGATATGGTAGAGTCGATGCTACTGATGAAGAAGTAATAGATGCAGCAAAAAAAGCATATGCACATGATTTTATAACGCAATTACCTAAAAAATACGATTCTGTTGTAGGAGAAAAAGGCAATGCTCTTTCAGGAGGGCAAAAACAACGAATAGCAATTGCTAGAGCAATCTTAAAAAATGCGCCAATTCTTATATTAGATGAAGCAACTTCTCATCTAGATTCGGTGATAGAGAGTACAATACAGCGGAGTATCGCTGAATTAATGAAAGATAAAACTTCTATTATTATAGCGCATAGATTATCTACATTACTCACTGTGGACAGAATAGTAGTATTTGAAAATGGTAATATAGTTGAGGATGACACTCATACGAATTTACTAGAAAAAGGAGGCGTATATAAGAAGCTTTGGGATGCGCAAATTGGTGGATTTTTACCAAATGGAGAATCGTAAAATTTTACATTTCACTCACAACACTAATACCTAGAAGTGATAAAGAACGGTAAATAGCACTTTGTACAATGTGTATTAAATACAATCTTGTATCTCTTTGCGTTGGATGCGCTTTTAAAATTTGACATCTTTCATATAAAAGGTGAAATGCAGATGCAAGCTCGTACAAATAACTACACAAATGATGAGGCTTTAATGTCTCTAAAACTGTTTCAAATGTATCCCAAAATTCTAACGTCTTTAAAGCAACTGCAATCTCGCTTTCCTCTTCAAACTGAAGCTGCGTAACCGAACTCAGATGTTGAAAATCTACGCCTTCCGAATCTGAAGATTGCTGAAATTTTTTCAAAATAGAGAGTATTCTGATATAAGCATTCTGTATATAAACTGATGTATATCCATGTAATGAGAGAATATGAGGCATATGAAAGATATAATCTTTTACATAGTCATTTTTTAAATCGAAGTACTTCATAGCGCCTATACCTATTGTACTGGCAATTTGTGCGCTATTAGAAATTTGCCTCCCCTTCATCATTGCAAACGACTCAATACAAGCTGATTCTACCAATTCTGAAAGCGTAGTATTGTTACCTTCTCGAGTTTTTAGAGGTCTCTTGTCACTTCCTAATACATTACCAAAAGCTATATGAGACAACTTCACTTCTTTATCCCAATTCGCAACTCGTGCTATATAAAACATATGCTTGAAGTGATCAATTTGCCTACTATCAGTGATATATATAATCCACTTCGCCTTTTGAAGCCTATACTTCAAAGCGGCTAAATCCGTTGTCATATACAAATATGTGCCATCAGATTTTTTCAAAATTTCTACTTTATCTTCTATCTTCACTAACTCTGCACCATCATCTCTTACACATATGTTTTTATTCTTTAACTCATCTATGACTTCTTGTAGCCCTTCTCGATATGCACTTTCACCTCTGATATTTGCCGCACTAAAATCTACTTCCAATCTACCAAAAATATCAGATAAATACCGCGTTGTTCTTTCTACTAACAACTGCCAAATTCTTATACTCTCTGCATCATTATTCTGTAATTTATCAAGCCTTATACGTGCTCTTTTCTCGAATGCAACATCTTCATCAAACAGCTTTTTCGCTTCTTGATATATGACATTCATCTCGTTGATACTGAGGCGCGCAGCATCTATCTCTTTCTCAATAATAAACTGAATGATAAAACCAAACTGCGTACCCCAGTCTCCAATATGATGCTGTCTTATCACATTATATCCAGCAAATTCCAAAATTCTTGCAATAGCACATCCTATCGCAGCAGAACGCAAATGCCCTACATGCATCTCTTTGGCTACATTTGGACTTGCATAATCTACTACGACATCAATATTATTTCGTGGTAATGCTTCGATATGAAATTCAAACAAACATTTTGATATAAATTCACTCTTTAAAGTGATATTCAGAAAGCCGTTACCAGAAAAAGAGAAGGTAAAATAGTTACTCATTTCCTCACCAGAAAAAAGCTCCAAAAACAGATCATGCGGCGTCTTCGTAGTATTTTTCGCTAATTCAAAAAGAACATCCGTTTGATAAGAATTTTGCACAAATGCATTCCTTCTTACACGCACAGTGACATCTTGATAGCCGAAATCACGCAAAAAACACTCTATAATTTCTCCTATTTGAGATTTTATCCCTTTTGTCATAGCAACTTTCTTAGTGTGTTAAGTAGTATTTTGTAGCAGTAATGAGCATAAACAAAATAAATGATATTGGTAACAAACGCTCCCATCCTATTCTAAGCAATTGATCATACCTATATCTCGGTAACACTGCTCTCACTATTATGAATAACATTAAACAACTTAAAGTCTTCACTAAAAACCACACTACCGACGGCACACACTCAAGAAATTGAATATCAAACGGCGGCAACCATCCACCTAAGAACAGCAACGTAGTCAAACTACTCATCAATGCCATGTTAGCATACTCTCCTAGAAAAAACATCGCAAATTGCATAGAAGAGTATTCTGAGTGATACCCTGCTACAAGCTCACTTTCAGCTTCCGCTAAGTCAAAAGGATGTCTATTTGTTTCTGCAAGAGCGCATATGAAAAATAACACACCAACTGGATACATTAAAAGCCTTAAAAGCCATGAGATATCTGTCTGCATGTATACTATATCAATAAGATTACCACTACCAGCAACTACAACGACGGAAAGAATACACAAGCCCATTGTTAATTCATACGAAATCATTTGCGCAGTCGCTCTTATAGCTGCTAAAAATGGATATTTAGAGTTACTTGCAAGCCCTGCTAATATAATGCTGTATACAGAAAGAGATGACACAGATAAGACAAACAAAATACCTAAATTCAGATTACTGATACAGAAATCTCCTATTGGTATAGCCACCCATGCAAATAATGCTATTACCATCATCAGAAGAGGCGCTGTAAGAAATAGTATTTTATCTGCTTTATGCGGTATTATTGGCTCTTTAAATAACAACTTAATTGTATCCGCTACAGGCTGTAATATTCCGAAAACACCAACCATACTTGGCCCTACTCTCAATTGTATGAAGCCTATTAACTTTCTTTCAATTAAAGTCAGATAAGCCGTCGTAAGCAAGACGCATAATAACAAGATAATCGATGAAATGATGATACTCATAAGTACGAAGAAAAATATTTATAAGAGATAATCACGACTCTTCTCCATTTCTCCGCTACACTTCACCTTAAAATGATACGGAAAGCCTTGCACCAATACCATAACTTATATTTTGAACAATATCTCCATCAATTATCATAGCTTGGCTATTCGTTTCAACATCTGCCGTAGCTGCTTCATATTCTTCGGTAAAAAAGTATCTTATAGCTGAACGCTGCAATTTGGCAGCTTGTCCTCCTTGTAAGAAAGCTGTAGGCATATCTGAAAGATCATTATCAAGACTATTGCATGCTTGATTTGCATCAAACGTACTGCATTCTCCGTTATTTTGCATCGGTATCACATAGTATCTACCTCTATCGTCAAGCATCTTTGCTATATCTTCGTAAGTATAAGTATTTACTAGTTTATTTTGCGCATCGTAAGAACCGAAGAGATTGTGTTGCAATTTTAATTTAGCATCTTGCAATCTGACAGTACCGAAAATCTCAAGCTGCACATTACAATGTCTAAAAGCAACGCCTCCTTGCATACCGAAAAAAGCGAAATTATTTTTTTCAGTTTCTATATTACCATTATTAGCCGCTTCATCTAATAGCACATTGATAGAAGAAACATCGCCTGCACTATATCCGAAGTTCAGAACATTTTTGCCATCCAAATATGATACTGCTTTACACGTATCTCCTACAGATTCCACAACGCATACTTTAGCAGAAGATACCGAATTGCTTGTTTTTGGATCTTTTGTATAAAAAGTGAATTGATTAAAATCTATAGATTGCCGTACCTGTAAATTTGTCAATGCAATAGCTCTTTTATCTGAAACGTTTCCATTCTTATCAACTTGTCTAAGATCGTGTAAGCTATATTGCAGAATTGTGCTACCGACTGATACTCCTATGAAGGGCTTTATCATTCTTGTCAAATTAAAGTACTTCACAAGACTTACTTCTAAATCACTCATCTCAATACGAAACTGATCGGATATCACTAATTTATCACTAGAAATATTTAATGCACCTATACTAAAAGTACCAATAAGCGCGATTTCATAAGGAAACATGTAGCCAATTCCTATAGTAGGCGAAAAAAAACTCACAGCACTATTCGTGATATTTTTTATATCTGTTACTTTGTTATCAGAAGAATCTATTCGTACTACAATTGGTTTGCTTAGAGTTAATTGTGGAATTATCGATAAATCTGCGCCTGCAGTCAGAAACAGTCCCTTAAAAGGGTCCACATACTTTACTTTATTATAAGATTGACTAGTAGCACCAGTAGCAGAACACATCACAATCATGCATGTTACTGACACGCACATGCACACAAGCGCTATCACTGCAAAGCGCTGCACGAAACACTGCTTCATGAAAGCATTTCACACCGTATTCTATATTAAGAATAAAGAATCACACTAATTTATGAAATAGTTTTCTATTACTATAGTACGTATTTTTATAAAACTTGCACTTGGTGCGAACGAAGGGACTTGAACCCTTATGTCTTGAAACACTAGATCCTAAGTCTAGCGCGTATACCATTCCGCCACGTTCGCATTTACTTACTATTTATAGAGCACTTCCTAAAAATATAAAGAGTTATTAGCAACTATATCTCATGAATATTGAGCTTTTTTAAAGAGTGAACTAAATCTCAGCAATAGCAACATGAATACACTTATTACGGCACATATTGGTATTATAGCGATTCCACACTTATACGAATATGTAGTATAATGCATATTTGCAGGGCTAAAAAATCTTATGATATATCCTATCGCGGTATGGAAGTAAAAGCCCCCAAGCATATTAGTAGTATTAAGAAACGCTATCGCAATATTATGAGAATCTTTATGAGTAATGGCACATCCTATTGCAAATACAAGTACTTGATAACAACACGCTACTCCAGTTAGTAAAAACAGTACTGTAAGCAGAATTGGACTCAAATCACTACAAAAAATGAGGCATATAAATGTGAGAGATAACGTTATAGCACAGCATAATACGGTATTAATGTTGCCACATTTTTTACCAAGCATTGCTAAGATCGGCCCTCCAAATATCATCCCCATAAATATAAATGAGACTATAGATGCCGCATCTCCTTTCTCCATATCAAATGCATTCATCAAATAATTCACTCCCCACACGTCTGCAAAACCTTCAAGAGCACCGACCATCAAGAAATTGGCAATACTTAATACAACAATTTCTAGTGAAATCATTTCTCTTAGACTCTTCCATACATTTTGATTACCTCTCGTACTATCAATAGTATTCTTGTATTTTCTCAGCGTAAAGAGAGCAAGCGTTGATATCGCAATAGATGTAATTGCTAACACGGATGAAACTTTTCCTATGCCATAGCATTCTATAAGCATTACGGTAGGTTTACCACCGTATAACGCACCTAATAGTCCTATCGAAAACGACCAGCCTATGATTTTTCCGTAATTCGCTGGAGAAAAATACTCCATCGCAACTTTAGATACGCATAAAAAGGCTGACGCTGATGCTGCACCTGTAATGAATCTTGTAATAATCGCTATTAGAAACGAGTCGGTATTAGTAAAGATTACAAAACATATGCCTGCCATTTTCACACTAAAAGCAAGTATATACCGTACGTGGTACTTTGTAAGTAACATCGCAATCGGAATCTGCATCAAAGAATATCCACAGTAATACGCGCCATTCAGAATACCAAACTGTTCAATAGGAATACTGAATTGCGAAATAAAGTGATTCAGCAACAGACCCGGCCACAGTCGCAATATAAATTGATACCCAAAGAACGCGAGTGGACTCAGCAAGATCAGTATATGACGTAAAAACATATCTAATATTACATAACGCATACTAACATTACATGATATAGCATGATATATAGCAAGTAAATCGCTATCTCTACTTTCCTCTCAACACCACTACAGTATGCATACAACGATCGTGTAGTGCCATTCCGTACTTTGAGAACGGTATAAAAAGTATAAGTCCAATGCAAAACGGCAATACTGAAACAAGATATAGTGCAGTTCTCAAAATTGCAGTACGTACTGAGATTTTTTGTCCACTATCCACTTCTAACACTATACATCCAGTGACAAATTTTCCTAAAGTTCTACCATATAAGGCGAGAGATACAACAAAGTACAATACTGATATAAGAAGTGCTATCACTTGAACCGCAACATACTTTATTAAAAAGTGCGGCCCTACGCTACTCAAGAATGAATCTAGAGACGTAATGTCAGAAGATTCTGAAAATTTGGCCAATTCTGATGCTATAGACAATTTCACGTATAAGAACTCAGACACTGGCATTAGCAAAAATGCCAACAGCATCACATCTACAAGCCAGCCAAGCAATCTTCTATCAAAACTTGGAATATTATAAGCAACACCATTAATAGAAATTGTCGGTGGCACTTTTTTCTTTCGTCGAAACAACCACGACACTCGCTGAAGCATCTTTTATACGCTTAATCGTTCTTCTAAGCAAAATAGCTTACATGCTAAGCAATATCAATACCATCGCCGACGGTATTTTCTTTTCCACGTAGCATGTGTATTATCTAGCTGATTTCCAGCAGCTTGTATCGCTTAAAATGCCTAATATCTCCTTAATAAAGGTAGCAATACCATTGCTAAGAGAAAGATGGAAGATAGCTTCTTGCATACTCTTTACCTGCATAACGTGGGTATGCTTATCGACTTATCAAGCACAAATACTAAAGGAGATCATGAATTATGTATCTTCTGCTGATTTTCAGTCTCAAAAATCATCCTTATTTTACATCTTATCGTGGATTTTCGTATGTGCAGCAATATGCATAAACTACGTCTTGAATCACTACTTAATGAACATAAGATTCATACCTAGCGTTAAAAAAATGAGCTATGAAAGAGTGATGAGTCAATTACTGCACGTTTCGTTACCGTCATACAATAATATATTTAGCGGCACCGTCTCCATGAAAGTTGGAGATTTAGCTTTTGGTATAAGCGAATTCTTCGCTACAGCAGAAAGGTTAATTACTCCATGCATATTCTTTCTCATAGCATCCTGCGTGCTATCAAAGCTATCCCTTTTATTAGGTCTATCTTCTTTTGCACTAAGTTGCGTATTTATCATCTCTAACACGATGTACTTAAGGATATCGGTAAAAGCAGCTGATGACGCATGGCGTGCAACTTCCAATATACACGGCACAATAGTCGATATACTTAGCAATATATGGTGTGTAATTACGAATTCTTTTCAAAAAAATGAAAAGAAAAATATCGCTAATATGACAAGCATAGCAATACGAAAAGAAGTAAAATTTCAAACCACAGTTATCCCGTTAATGATTTTTTTTTCTGGATGGTATGTTGCTGTATTTTGCGGAGGACTTTATTTTTTGTTCATTCAATATCGCGATCACGTAATTACTATCGGTGATTTTGCATTATTTTTCTCCCTTATAGGTAAGTGCTTCGGATATCTTTGGAAGTTTATGGCAGAATTTATTAAAATGTCTCGACTTCTCGGTAGAATATCGCAAGCAGTGAACGATATCGGGCAAATATGCAACACGTATGACGTGTCGACATTACTTTTGCAAAGAGCGCCTAACACAGACTATGATACCAAGTTGCCGTATGCATATGCATCAGATTCCGGAGATAACATCATATTTTTACAAAAAATCGTATTGCAAAGAGGGCATTTCGTAATGAAATTGGATGAGTTATCAATCAAAAAGCAGGAGAAAGTAGCAATAATCGGCGCTACTGGAAGCGGGAAAACTACTCTTGCAAATATAATGCTGCATATTATTAGTCCGGATAGCGGTAGCGTCATAACAAAACATCATAATAAATTATTACAATATTCGGCGATAATTACACAGAATAGCACTTTATTTCATAGAACTATTATGGAGAATATTACATATGGAAGCTATGGAGTAAGTAAAGAAGATGCAATAAAAATGGCACATATGGTAGGAATAGCAGAGCATATAGAGAAATTGGAGAAAAAATATGACTCCATTGTCGGAGAAAAGGGTATCAAGCTTTCCGGAGGACAGAAACAGATGATACTGCTTATAAGAGCACTACTTCGAAAAGATACAGATTTGATAATTTTTGATGAAGCAACTTCTCAGATGGATAAAATTACCGAGAAAAAGGTATTAAACGCAATTTGTGAAAATGCAAAAGAAAAGACCGTTATCTTCATCACTCATAGAGACTCTTACATGCAGTACGCGACAAGAGTAATAGAGATGGCAAACGGCGCTATCGTCAAAGACGTTCATAACAACGCGCAATTGAAAGCATAAAGAAAAAGAAAAGTGTAATTTTCTTCTTCTTTTTCTCTTTATCAGCTATACTATACACAGTTACATGGAAAAACATTGTTTATACGATATGACAGTCTTAAAAAGCAGTGTAGTTCGACTAAATTCGGAAGAAGCGAATCTGTCTGCTTATATCTCAAAAATAAGAGAGATACCATTACTAACCGCTGAAGAGGAGAGTGCACTCATTCATGATTGGTGTGTAAATGGAGATGTGCAAGCTGCGCAAAAATTGGTAATGGCGCATATGAGGATGGTGTTGAAGATTGCCACACAGTACAAGTCTTATGGAATATCAATCATGGATTTACTTTCAGAAGGTACGCTTGGATTGATGCATGCGGTAAAGAAATTCAAAATGGATATGCATTGCAAGTTAGCTACTTATGCAATGTGGTGGATAAAAGCTTCAATACAAGAGTTTATTTTACGTTCATGGTCACTTCTAAAAATAAGCACCTCATCTTTAAAAAAGAGGCTCTTTTATAAAAATACAAAAATAAGAGAAAAACTCAGTGAAGCGGAAATTACCGACAGTGAATTTATCAATGTCAAGCATATCGTAAGCTTGAACGCACCATCTTTGAATACTGAGAATAGTACAAATGAAGAGATTTGGAACGATAGTACGACGTATGATATAGATGCTTTGCTTGCTCATGAAGAAGAATCTAGTACTAAACTCCAAGTATTGAAGACAGGTCTCTCACAACTTTCTTCGAGAGAGGCTAGTATCATAGAAGACAGATTTTTAGCAGAACATACCTTAACCTTAAATGATGTCGCTACGAAGCATAATATTTCCGCAGAGAGAGTAAGACAGATAGAAAAAGAAGCATTAGTAAAGTTAAAAGCTTTTTTTATCGCAGAGGAAAAATGCTCATAACATAGTGAAATGTAAGCACCGTTGATTATATCATGAAAATACACGATGAGTGCGAACGTGTGTGGAGAGAGTTCTGCGCAGGAATTATCTCAGTGAAAAAAGAGAAGAAGCGAGATGAAATTTCGAAAGTACAATGTTCGAATGGTAGGAAGTCACAAGAAGTATTCAGGGAAAATATCATCTTTGATAAAGTGCTCGATCTGCACGGTATGAAGAGAGACGAAGCATATGAAGCTTTTCTTTCACTTGTAAAGAGTATGTATCTTAGCGGAGAAAGGTTTTTATTACTCATTACAGGTGGTAAGGGAAAGTCTATTAATGATGCAGAATCTTGTAAACGTGGCATACTTAGAGAGTTGTTTTACTACTGGATTACTTTTCATGAGATAAAACAATATGTAAAACAGTATACCGTAGCTACACAGAAAGACGGAGGAAACGGCGCTTTCTATATTTTTATAAAAAAACGAATTGAAGAAGATATTTAGATTGATTACACTGATGTTGAGATTTTTACACGTTTACGAGAGTTTATATGGAACCTGTTGGTATCGGATTAGCTTGTTTTGGGTTACTTGGTGCTGCTATCGGATTAGGCTTGATCTTTGCCGCTCTGATTAACGGTACAGCGCGTAATCCTTCAGCTTACGGTGATATGTTAAAAGCTGCTTTTATAGGTGGCGCAATGGTTGAAGCATTAGGATTATTTGCATTGCTATTGGCTTTACTCATACTATTTAAATAATTCGTACTCTGTAGATTGAGATATAATTGTGACAAAATGTTTATCCGTTAGCGCGCTTCTGTCGAAGCTAAAAAGCGGAGATGTATCTCCTGTAGCACTTATTACAGAACGTCTTCAACATCTGAAGCTTCTGAATCGTGAATACAATTTTTTTTGCGAAATCACCTCTGCCATTGCGCTTTCGTTAGCTGAAGAAGCTGAGAAGCGGATAAGAGAAGGAAGAAGTAAACCGCTTGATGGCATTCCTATAGCAATAAAGGATCTGTATTGTACAAAAAATATCAAAACAACTGCCTGTTCGGCAATTTTAAAGGACTTTATACCACCTTATGAATCCGCTGTAACACAAAAGCTTTTAGATGCGGGCTGCATTCCACTAGGAAAAACTAATATGGATGAATTTGCAATGGGCTCATCTACGACTTATTCAATATACGGTGCTACCATTAATCTATTACAAGATAAAAGAAAATTATCTCAAAAACTTACAGCTGGAGGATCTTCTGGAGGTTCTGCTGTCGCTGTAAGCAGTGGCATTGTACCTATTTCGCTTGGAAGCGATACAGGAGGCTCTGTAAGACAGCCTGCATCATTGTGCGGCATTGTAGGTATAAAGCCTACATATGGCACATGTTCAAGATACGGTATGATATCATTTGCTAGCTCTCTAGATCAGCCAGCAGTTTTTGGTACTTCTACAAAGTGCGCAGCGTTAATGCTGGATACAATAATGGGGTACGATGCTCGTGATCATACTTCTATTCAAAGTGAAAAAAATAATCTTAGCACTTTACAAGCTATTGATATGAAAGGAGTCAAGATCGGCTTCTTCAATCTTGAAAAAATAGGATTTAAGATGAGTGAAGGCGTTTCCTCTAGCTATCAAAAAACAATGAATAAACTTGAATCAAGTGGCGCAAAACTAATAGAAATATCTCTACCATTAATGGAATATGCACTACCTGTGTACTATATCATAGCACCTGCTGAAGCTTCATCAAATTTAGCTAGATATGATGGGGTAAGGTATGGCACTCCTCTCCAAAATACCGGAGACTTTCATGAGAGTATTAGTATGCATAGAGGCAAGTATCTCGGAGAAGAAGTAAAAAGACGATTGCTAATGGGTGTATTTGTATTATCTAGTAAAGAATACGATGCATATTACTTAAAAGCACAAAAAATAAGAAGAATGCTGTTTGATCAATTTAATAGCATCTTTCAAACAGTCGATGTTATAGTATCTCCTACTACTACTAATGTAGCATTTCCTATAAATGTCGAACTTTCACCATTCGAAATGTATATGAATGATGTTCTGACTATCCCTCCAAGTTTAGCGGGACTACCATGCATGAGTCTTCCAACTTACCCTTGTAAAGAATCGGGATTGCCAGTAGGACTACAAATTATTGCAAACCATATGAATGAAAAGAAAATGGTAGAAGTTGCGTTATCGTTAGAGCAATTATTATCGTAAAAAAGTAGCATCAAAAGACTGTAAAAAGCCTTCTAAGAGTAAATTCTTCTCTATTCGAAGTTTTTTTATCAATGATAAACGATGTTATCGCCTTCATCAAAAGTAGTGTCTTATTCCAAGTATAATAATGAGTGAACTGATAAGTAGATAAGTAAATACAGTATGGCAGTAATACAATTTACTCAGAGTATTTTTCCTCGCTTCTATAGCTTTACGTCCATTACCAAAGATTAAAGAAAACTACTGAACGTCATATGAGGAGACGATAGTAGCAGCTAATAGAGACCTCAGATAAATGAAGCATGCCGAAAAGCAGCGATGAACTTGCTACTAAGGAAGAAGTGCTATGAATGAAGCACAAGAAAGCAAAGAAAAGAGAGACAATAAGCTTTTAGAAGCAGAGATATACGAATTTTATATAATTTTTTATACTGTAAAGTAATCCAGCCGCAGGTTCTCCTACGGCTACCTTGTTACGACTTTACCTCAGTCACCAACCCTACCTTGGTATGCTGCGTCCTTGCGGTTAGCTCACATACTTAAGGCAAAATCGACTCCCATGGCGTGACGGGCAGTGTGTACAAGACCCGAGAACGTATTCACCGCGGCATGCTGATCCGCGATTACTAGCGATTCCAACTTCATGTATCCGAGTTGCAGGATACAATCCGAACTGAGGCGATTTTTAAGGATTAGCTCTAGGTCACCCTGTTGCAGCCTTCTGTAATCGCCATTGTAACACGTGTGTTGCCCAAGTCATAAGGGCCATGCTGACTTGACATCATCCCCACCTTCCTCTGATTTATCATCAGCAGTCTCCTTAGAGTTCCCAGCCAAACTGTTGGCAACTAAGGATAAGGGTTGCGCTCGTTGCGGGACTTAACCCAACATCTCACGACACGAGCTGACGACAGCCATGCAACACCTGTGATGATCCAACTAAATGCACTATCCAGTTTCTTGGATAGCTTATGATCACCATCAAGACTTGGTAAGGTCTTTCGCGTAGCATCGAATTAAACCACATGTTCCACCGCTTGTGCGGGTCCCCGTCAATTCCTTTAAGTTTTAGTCTTGCGACCGTACTCCCCAGGCGGAGTGCTTAACGCATTAGCTTCGGCACCGAATATAAAATCCGACACCCAGCACTCATCGTTTACTGCGTGGACTACCAGGGTATCTAATCCTGTTTGCTCCCCACGCTTTCGTGTAACAGCGTCAATAATCAGCCAGACAACCGCTTTCGCCATCGGTGTTCCTCCTAATATCTACGGATTTCACCCCTACACTAGGAATTCCGTTGTCCCCTCTGTTATTCAAGATCAACAGTATCGGAAGCAGTTCTTGAGTTAAGCTCAAGGATTTCACTTTCGACTTTTTGATCAGCCTGCACACGCTTTATGCCCAGTAATTCCGAGTAACGCTAGCCCCCTTCGTATTACCGCGGCTGCTGGCACGAAGTTAGCCGGGGCTTTTTCTGTAGGTACTGTCATTATCATCCCTACCAAAAGAGCTTTACAACCCTAAGGCCTTCATCACTCACGCGGCGTTGCTGGATCAGGCTTTCGCCCATTGTCCAATATTCCCCACTGCTGCCTCCCGTAGGAGTCTGGACCGTGTCTCAGTTCCAGTGTGGCTGATCATCCTCTCAGACCAACTAAAGATCGTAGCCTTGGTAAGCCATTACCTTACCAACTAGCTAATCTTGCAAGGGCTCATCTTGTAGTGACATTGCTGCCTTTTACCTCTCGGTTGTATGCGGTATTAGCAGAAGTTTCCCTCTGTTATCCCACGCTACAAGGTAGATTCCCATGTATTACTCACCCGTCTGCCGCTAAAATTCTAAGAAATACTTCGTAGTGCAAGCACTACAAAGCATTTTTTAGCCTCTCCGCTCGACTTGCATGTGTTAAGCCCGCCGCTAGCGTTCACTCTGAGCCAGGATCAAACTCTCACGTTTTGAACCTTATACATCTGTACGCTCAAAAATTACTTACCGTCTCTCTTTTCTTTACTTCTATGATACGCACTGCCTATACGACAGCAAGATCACTTTATACACGCAGTATAGTAAGTAGTCAACATGAATTAGCAGCATTTTTTTAAATCGCATACCAAATTCTTGCTCATTATTCTCAGAAACACTACTATATCGCTGATTATACATATACTTGGATATAAAAAAATCATCTAAATGCTTTCTAAAACTCAAAGGATACTTATAGCCTTAGGTATTATATTAGCGTTTTACTGTGCAATAATTTGCAAATTGCTCTTCATCGCCTTTTCAAAGCACTTCGACAATCACGAAATCACTTCTCGTTATACTAATAAAATCAAGCCTCCTATAAAAGACAGAAACGGTGCGATACTCGCAACTAATTTACATACATATTCTATCTATGCCAATCCTCAGGAAATACTAGATATAAATGAATTTATCACTAAACTTTCATCTTTCGAATTTAAAGATTTAGATAAAAAGATAGAGAAACATATCAACAATAAAAGTACATTTATGTGGCTTAAAAGGCATATTTCTCCTGCTGAAGAGCATAAAATAAGAGAATTAGGACTATCAGGCTTATACTGCATTAAAGATATAAAACGTTTTTATCCTCATTCTGAGATATCTTCTCATGTAGTAGGCTATGTTGATCTAGACAATAATGCGTTAGCAGGATTGGAAAAAATACTCGAAATACCGCAATATTCCGAGGCAAAAGAACTGTACACTAATATTGATATTAGAATACAAGGCGCAGCACATCATGCACTTTCTAACGGCATAACACTCAACGAAGCAGAATCAGGTACAGCAATAGTTATGGATGTAACAAATGGAGAAATATTAGCCTCAGTAAGTATTCCGGATTTTAATCCTAATGCTTCGCAGTACGCTGATCAAGATGCAACTTTTAATAAAGCTTCAATGTCCGTAATGGAAATGGGCTCTACTTTTAAGGTTTTAAGTATGGCAATAGGATTAGATACTAATTCAGTTTCTTTGAATGAAAAATTTCACGTTTCACAGCCGCTAACGATAGGTCGTTTTACCATTACGGATTACATGATGAAAAGTCCAATCATATCAACTGCACAAGTACTAGCTTACTCATCCAATATTGGTATCGGTACAATAGCAAACAGATTTGGCATAAAACAGCAGATAGAATATTTTCGAAAATTCAAATTATTAGAAAAAGTAGAATCTGACTTTCCTGAAGTAACTACTCCACTCTTTCCACCGCTTGCTAAGTGGAATTATGCTTCTCTCATCACGATGAGTTACGGCTATGGAATAGCAGTCACTCCACTTCATGCAATTACCGCTCTTGCTAGTACTATCAACGGCGGTTTTCTCATTTCTCCTCAATTTATAAGAAACGAGAAACAGACTGTAAAAAAAGTGAGGGTATTAAAATCGGATACAGTAAAAAAAATGCAATACTTATTACATTACGTTATTAATAGTTCAGCGACGAAAAAATTCGCGATAGAAGGCTACTGTATTGGCGGCAAAAGCGGTACAGCAGAGGTACTGCAACACGGAAAATACAGTAAAAACATGAATAACGGATACTTTTTCAGCATTTTTCCATGCAATAAGCCTAAGTATGCAATATACGTAGCTATAAGACATCCTAAAAAGAACGCATATAACCACTATATTACTACTGGTAGTATTACTGCTGGCCCTGTAGCTAAGAACATTATATTAAGCATCATCAATATAATGAATATACAACACGTAAAGGGATGCAGTGAGATAGAAAAAGTTCTTAACTAACTTTGCGATTTCTGTTGTTTTTCTTCAAAAAGTATAAGGAAAGGCATGCAGATAGTATGAAGAGAAGAAAAATGAAAGATAAGCCAGCTTTATAATCTTTTACTGCATATATTCTACGTCCATTTTCGCTTACCGCACCATTCCACGTCATATCCATAATAATGCCTATACCAGATTGACATAGTGTGCCGCCAAGCATCGTCATACAATTTACAAGAGCAATAGCAGTACCAGTACTACTTTTATCAGCAATAAGCACAGACTGCGTAAAGGTGAGAACTTTCGAAGATGCTAAAATTCCTATAAAAAACATTAGTAGTGATGCTGAAACTAAATCTATATCGAAACTACAAAAGCTCAAGCATCCTAATATTACCGCAATTGCCGCAGAAGATATAAAGTGGACCAAATAGATGCTATCAATTTTATTTACAATCCAACCTATAAGAAAACATCCAATAGAATAACCAATATAGATCATGATATTTACAAATTGTCCACTCATAGGAGAAATATCAAATACCACAGTAAAAAAAGTAGCACCCCACATATCTCCTATAGCTGAAACAATTGAATAGAGTATGAGCGCAATAACACCTATAGCAATTAACTCCGGATTTTTTAACACCTTACCACACATCGCAGATTTTTTCTCATTATCGGAAGCTGGAGTTTGAACAAACAACGCCATAATAAAAGAAAGTACAATACCTAGAATTGCAGTATAAAGAAACGACATGCGCCACCCTATAATAGCAATTGTATCAGATGCAAAAAGATTGCAGAAAATAGGCGCTAAAACGCCTATTGCTATAGTAGTACTGCTTGCTACAGGAAACATTGCAGGAGAAAAAAGCAGTCTCGATATTTTCATAGTACTGATTAAAGCACCGGAAGAGCCTATACCCATTAATACACGACCAAGTGCAAGTACATGATAAGAGTGAGATACTGCAACAACATAAGAGCCAAGCGCAATAATAAGGCATGAGAGTGACATCACTCTTTTTGGATTATAAACATCTAGCAATAAGCCAAGCGGCAACTGTGCAATCGCATATGCTATGTACCAAGAAGATGATGAAACAGCAAAAGCGGAAGCAGATAAATTGAGATCATGCATTAATTGCTCTGAGGTAATACTAGGTATAATCCTACCTATGAACTGATAGAAATAAAAAAAGCACCCTATCCCCCAAATGAAGAGTGCCTTAAGAAAGCGGGAAGAAGCATTTTGCATCTTTAAGAAGAAAATTTTTATAAATTTAAATGCGATACAGAAATATAAGGATCGGTATGACGATATTATGAACCATGAGATATGATCTGTAAATTATAGAACTTCACTTGCGCCACTATTTCAGAAGTAGCAATGCGATTAGTGAACTTCTTTCGCGACTTTATCGAAGCTTATTATCAGTTTTCGAACATTCTGTTCTTTATTGATATTGAAGGAAAATACTCATTACACATCTCAATAAAATGAGTCGGAAGAGGAGCTATTACATCCACTTTATCATTTTTATACTCGAACTGTACCCTATAAGAATGCAGAAACATCTCATCATGTATATGCCCTTGTGCAAGAATTTTTTTACGCCTACCGTATTTCTCATCACCTAAAATCGGCATACCTGCATTCATCGCATGAATCCGTACTTGATGTTTTCTTCCTGTTTCTATTTCAAATTGCATAAGCATAATATTAGCCTCTGGCGAACGGCATAATACTTTATGCTTTGTTATGGCATCTCGCTGCTTCAATCTATCTTTTTCATAGTATTTGATAACATCATGAGTAACACTATTGTCGCGTATTGATATACTTAAATCATTCATCACGACAATTCCGATATATATTTTACGTATTTCATGTTGCGCGAACATTTCACTTAGTACTTTCGCATAATTGCCATTTTTTGCGATTAACAACGCGCCACTGGTACGCATATCTATCCTATGCACTAACTTCATCGTGCATTTATCATCCAGTAATGGCAAAATATCATCGATACTAACTTTAATATTACTACCACCTTGTACCGCCCATCCAGCTTCCTTATTAAGAACTAAAAAATCCTTAGTGTCATATATTATATTCTTTCTTACTTTTATCAAAAATGCTTCAGCTATTTCTTCGTTAATCTGTTTCTTTTCCGTTGCTACATGACGATGATGAAAGTACTTTACAAGAATTCTATCGCCTTCTTGCACAATCATCGATCTTTTAACCTTTTTCTCGTTATGATAAAGTAGACCTTTTCTGAGAAAAATCGACACATCTCTAAAATTGAGTATAAAATTATTTGTCTGAGCAAACTTTACGATAGCCTTCTCTATACGTAGATTGTTCTCACTCTCTCCTACAACAAAACTCATATCCATCATTGCGCGCTTCTACTAAAACTTTTTTGCCAGTACAGCCCTATACATAATCCAGCAATCATTATCATTTCAATAATCACGATGGCGCCTCCATACTCATATGCACCATATTCTCTTATGCCATGTTCCATTTTTCCACGCCATAGCAAATCCAATACAAGGCCAATTACTGGCTGTAATATTGCACCGCCAAGCATCGTCATCGTATTAATAAAACCTAAGGTAAGTCCTATTCGCTTTTTCTGAACACAAATTATTGCTTCAGAAAAAACAACACACTCTAAAGAACAAAAGAAACCAAGTAGGAATAATAATATTCCTAGAATTGTCAGACTAATAAATTGATGTAAGACTGTAACAGCAAATATGATACAGAATGCTAGCGCGCACACACTGGAAAAAGCGTAATACACATTGTTCACTAATTTTCGTATAAAGCCTACTCCAAGCGCGCCTATACCAAATCCTGCATATATGAGCCTACTGATACTGATCGCTTTTATTTGATCTACTTCATATAAAGAACTGATAATTAACGGCCCCCATAAATCAGCAAGCGCTGTGAGTGGAGTATACAGTATTAAACCAAGCACACCTAATACAATAACATTTCTCTCACTTATAACGTTTCTCATCTGTGTTAGAAGCGGGAGATTATGATCGATAGTACCATCTCGATCTTGCTTCAGCTTCTGTTTCCAAAAAAACAGTGGAAACGCCATGGATATAGCAATACCAACGTAAAAGAGAAATAAGCAGAAATCACGCCACCCGTAATATAATACTGCATCAGCAATAAGCTTGCTACCAAATACCGGCGTAAAGGTACCTATTGCACTAGTAATGCCAGAAAATATCGGTAATTTTTCCTTTGGAAAAAGCGAAGAAGCTACCTTCATTGCGCCGATAAATCCAGTAGATGCCGCAATACCGAGCATAAAACGCGCGATACATGCCAAGAAAAGAGTATGACTCAAAGAGAATAATAACGAACTTGTGCCAGCTAGTACTGCAGCAAAGAAAAAAAGATAATGCGCTTTTATTCTATCTAACATTATACCCATAGGGATTTGCATTATGGAATATGCCCAATACCAGGTAGAAGTGACAAGGCCAAATTCGCTTGCTTTAAGATGCAATTCTTCTGAGAACTGCTTCGCCATGCCAATAGGAGAGATTCTTCCTATAAATTGATAGAAATAAAAAAAAGCACAAAGGAACCACAGAAATAAATTATATCTGTGAAATTTACCATTCATGACACTTTCTTAATAAGTATAAGGGTTAATAATAGATTTTTTTCAGTATTTAGTAAATACCTCGTCAAATCTGCAAAAAGCCATATAAGATCGTAAAATAAAATGAAATACGATCATTGATCGATAAGAATGAAAAAAATCTTCCTAGAGATCAGCGCTTCAAGCTTTTTACGCGCATATCATCGAAAAAAGAGAAGGGAGTCATTGCAATACTAAAGACTATAGCGACTACTTAACGTATAGAAGGAAAATAAAAACATCATCATCTTCATACACTTCCTACTCCATCGGCGGACAGGGTGGGATTCGAACCCACGGTACGCATAACGTACGCCGGTTTTCAAGACCGGAGCCTTAGACCGCTCGACCACCTGTCCACTAATGATTTAACAAAAATAGCACACAGTATCAAGTATGATGCAGAAGTAGAAAGAAAATTCTCAAATTTTCCACATCGCTATAAAGCAATACCGAGAGAATTTTTTCTAAATATTAACATCAAGGATGTAATGAATGGCTGCGCAGGTAAATAAAGAAACGATTACACACATTTATTCAGCTTTTTCTTTATTTTTACTTTCATACGCTTTGCCCATAAAATAAGCCGCACAAATCCATATAGCGCAAAAACTCAACATAAAAACATTATTTGCAAGAAGCGATATACGCTTACCGAAAGTAGAGAGTATATACTGTACATTGTAGTAATTGAAACCTTGAGAGAAAGATTTTGACAACTTAACTGCACATGCATCAATCACAAACTTACTCTTCACCTGCACATCTCTATCTGTAACAACGTATAAACTTTCTCTAACAGGAGTACCAAGACTATAGTTAAGTGCGTGTAACGACACATACAAATATATAATCAACTGATGCATACCAGTTAAGAAATAGAGAGTAACGCCAATACCTACAAAAGTCGGCACTATAAAGAGAGAACGTCGCACACCTATAAATCTCAACAATCCGTTTGTAACAAAGAACGATAATATAAATGCAGTAAGCTGCATGTAAGCAATCTGAGAATATGCAGAAGAAGCTAGATGCACTATTCTTGCATCATTAAAGCCAGAAGAGTTTTTTGCTTGATTAAATATAAAATTCAGCCTTTGATAATTAACTACTTCATTAATTGCATCTGTACACAGCATTAACACAAATATACCGAACACATATCTATTGACGAACAGAAGCTTGATGCCATTAAATATACCCGTTTTTTGCACTTTCTCTTCTGTAATTGCGACATTATGATATCCTTTGAAGACATCAGACGGCAAGTATTCCATCGCAAGATAAATGATAAACAAAGCAATCGCAAGCAACGATACAGCAAGTATCATCAATAACTTTAGTTTCCCTATTGTACTAAATCCTAATCCTATGGATGTGGAGAACAGTGCCCATGCTAGAATTGCTGTCAGCATTCCTCCTAATTTCGACGATGCTACTATGAAGCCATACGTATGCTTTGCACTTTTCGGATTGCTAATAGAATTAGTAAATGACCAAAAAGTTGACATCAAGAATACTGTATAGCCTTCTACAAACAAGAAAAATGCCCATATAGTAGAACTTTGAAAGGTAGTCAGAGTAACCTTTGTGGATGACAAATTAAGAGAATTTAGTGGTAAACCGAACGACATATACAGTCCTATTATCACCCATATTGCTAAATATATAACTAGTAAAGTTGATCTACGTACACGATCTACGAGGTAAGCATCTACCAAAGCAGCGGGAAGTAATGAAAGCAGTGTGATCAGCTTTGCGAGCGGAACCTTATCTATACCTAAAAAAGCTGGAAAAACTATATTTTGCAGTTCTTTGACTATCGTGTAAGAAGAAATGATGAGAAAGAACAGCAAGCCGCTTATCATCAATTTCCAAAATTCTACCTTACTTAAGCTAAAGAAACGCTTAAATAAACCTCCATAAGCTGTGAAACGTAATCTCTCATTCATAATTTCTTGTATTTAGGTGAGTAACATTTCAACCAATTTAATACACTTTCTGTTTCTTGTGTCAAACAATAATATAGCAACTACAAAAAGAAACGAATGTATTACATATACAATCCACCATTTACATGCAGAGTACTTCCCGTAATGTAATGCGCTTCACTCGAAGCGAGAAATACTATAGCAGAGGCTACGTCTTCAGGCTCTCCAAATTTTCCTAGAGGTATGCGTTTTAAGAATTCTTGTTTTACCTCCTCAGGAATTTTTTCAGTCATTTTAGTGTTAATGAATCCAGGTGCTACCGCATTTACGGTAACATTTCTACCAGCTGCTTCCAAGGCAAATGTCTTCATTAAGCCAATCATACCAGCTTTGCTTGCAGTATAATTTGCTTGCCCTACATTTCCAGTAAAGCCTACTATCGATGACGTTACTATTATCCTACCAAATCGACTTTTCATCATCTCTGGCAATACAGCTTTACAGCATAAAAATGCTGCCGTAAGGTTCACGGTAATTACGTCCATCCAATTTTTTTCAGTCATACGTAAGGCTAATTTATCCGCAGTAACTCCGGCATTATATATTAACGTATCGAACGTACCTTCCGCTTTTTTCTCTGCTTCTTTTAAAAAAAAATCGATTTCACTAAAAGGAACACTTAAATCGCATTGTATGCCTTTAAATTGTCCATTATATGTCTTTTCCATCTCTAGAAGAAGAGTATGATTGCTAGCGGTACCACTGCCAACTACAAGTGCTCCTCTTTCGATTAGAGATTTCGTAACCGCTTGCCCTATACCTCCCGTAGCGCCAGTCAACAGTACTCTTCTGTTTTTTAGAGAAAACATATAAAACTAAAAATCTAATCCGCTGCTACGTGCACTCTCAGCAAAAGCTTTCACAACGCCATGGTATCGCTTCGCGCCCTTATCGAATATTATCTTTTCTATACTCGCCTCTTTACATTTTTTCGCTATTTCCTGTCCTAGCCGCACCGCACATGCAGCATTCGAATAATTTGGCTTACTGGAGGAATCTGCTTTCATACTCAAAGTAGATGCTGCAAGTAACACGTTACCACTTGTATCGTCAATCACTTGAGAATAAATGTGGCAATTCGATATAAAGACCGTCATTCTCATTCTATTCGATTTGTTGTGCAGCTTCATTCTCACTCTAGTTCTTGCGGCTCTGCGCTTTCTGTTTATCATATATACGACCAAAATTTTAGTGATCGAAATTTAAACAATTTACGGAAAAAATACAAGCCATATTGAAAATAGGCATTTAAGTTGAGTCTTATAGTTGAGATTATTACAGGTATGTGCTAGACAAAGCTTACTGGAGTTATCAGTCTTTTTCTGAAATGTCACAATTCTCAATAGCAACATTTTATAAATTCTTCCGCATCGCAAATACGGTAGAAATACAAACACAACTAAAGGATTTGCTGACAAAAAATAATGTGAAAGGCACTATACTGATAGCTGAAGAAGGATTGAATGCGACTATTTCCGTGTCTTCTGAGAGAGAGGCACAAGTTTTAGACGAGATCTCAAAAATCACGAGACATGCTATGGATTATAAAATAAATTACTCTCATTCTCATCCATTTGAAAAGTTGAAGGTAAAAATCAAGCCTCAAATTATTACAGTAAGAGGAATTGATGATATACCATTTTCTCCAGGTACCTACTTAAAATTTCGTGAATGGAATGCACTACTTGATGATAAGCACACAAAGCTTATAGATACTAGAAATAGCTACGAGACTTGCGTCGGCATTTTTAAAGATGCAATAGATCCAAAAGTGGAAAATTTCTCAGAATTCTTTCACTGGCTTGATGATTATGTCGCCACACTTGACAAGGATAATGCAATCGCAATGTACTGCACTGGAGGTGTAAGATGTGAAAAGACCACATCGTACCTTAAAATGAAAGGATTTCACAATGTGTTTCATCTAGATGGCGGAATTATAAGATATCTTCAAGAATGCGGAACTTCTTCCGACTCAAAATGGATAGGAGATTGCTTCGTTTTCGATAATAGAATAGCGGTCAAAAGCAATATGGAAGCCGTTAATAAAAATTTCTAATAGAAGAAAAATCAATTATCATTTTTTATTTCGCCTTTTAGCAAAGATACAAACGCTGACTGCGGTACGTCTACTCTTCCTATAGATTTCATACGCTTCTTACCTTCTTTTTGCTTCTCAAGCAATTTTCTTTTTCTTGTGATATCTCCACCATAGCACTTAGCTGTCACATTCTTTCTCAATGCGCTAATTGTCTCTCTTGCTATGATCTTTCCTCCTATTGCAGCTTGTATCGGTATAGGAAACATATGCTTTGGTATAAGTTTACTCAATCTTTCGCATATTTCCCGTCCTCTACTTTCAGCACGCGTCCGATGTATGATAGTAGACATCGCATCTACACTTTCACCATTAATCATAATATTAAGTTTTACTAGATCTCCATCTCTGTAATCAGCTTTCTCCCAATCAAAACTAGCATACCCTCGTGAACAAGATTTCAATTTATCATAAAAATCATACACTACTTCGTTCAAAGGTAACATGTAAGTAATGACTACTCTATCACCAGAATACGTAAGACTTACATGCTCTCCTCTCTTAGAATTACATAATTCTAGTATCACTCCTATATACTGATCCGGCGTCATCATAACAGCTTTGATCCATGGTTCTTGCATGCTTCTTATTCTTGATGGATCGGGCATATCTGCTGCATTATGCACATCGATATTATCTCCGGAAAAGAGAGTGACTTTGTATATCACACTCGGAGGAGTGGTAACAAGACCAACATTAAATTCTCTTTCTATTCTTTCTTGAATAATCTCAAAGTGTAGCATTCCGAGAAAACCACATCTAAAACCAAAACCAAGCGCAGCTGAATTTTCCGTTTCATAAGTAAAACTAGCATCATTGAGATTCAGTTTTTCTAAACTCTCTTTTAAAAGTGAGAATTCCGTACTGTCCACTGGATATATGCTGCAAAATACTACTGGAAGACTCGGTTTAAAGCCAGGTAAAGCCTTATCGCATGGAAATCTTCCATTAGTAATAGTGTCGCCTACTTTACAATCTTTTACCTGTTTTATTGTCGCTACTATAAAGCCACATTCGCCAGCACTCAGAGAATCTACATTTACTTTTTTCGGTGTAAATATCCCTATATTTTCTACAGTATATTTAGCATTACTTGACATCATTACAATTTCATCACCTTTTTTGACTTCTCCATCTATCACACGGACTAAGACTACAATTCCTAAGTATTTATCATACCAACTATCCAATAATAGCGCTTTAAGCGGTTTATCGATATCGCCTCCTGGAGGTGGTAAAAGCTTTACTATACCTTCTAAAATATCAGCAATGCCTACACCTGTTTTAGCAGAGACTTTGATGATATTTGCTATATCAAGGCCAATAATATCACGTATTTGCATAGCTACTTTATCCGGATCTGCTGCGGGCAAATCTATTTTGTTGAGTACAGGAATAATCTCATTCTCTGCATCTATCGCTTTGTACACATTAGCAAGAGTTTGTGCTTCAACACCTTGAGACGCATCTACCACCAAAATAGCTCCCTCACAGGCAGCAAGAGATCGGCTTACTTCATAGCTAAAATCTACATGTCCCGGAGTATCTATAAGATTGAGTATATACTCATTTCCATCCGATGCTGTATAGAGTAGCCTCACAGTTTGCGCTTTTATAGTGATACCACGCTCTTTCTCTATATCCATTGAATCGAGGATCTGCGCTTTCATATCGCGCATCTCTACTCCTTTACATGCTTCAATTAGCCTATCTGCTATAGTAGACTTTCCATGATCTATATGCGCAATGATGGAAAAGTTTCTGATATACTGCTGAGTTTTTCTTTTCATACCTCTCCTTGCATTATAATAGCGCCAGAATTTGTCATAAACTCTTCAAGACTATAATATTCTCTCGATTCCTTTGTAAAGATGTGCATTATTACCGTACCTATATCTAAAAGAATCCATTCGCCGCTTCTTATGCCTTCTACCATTGCGGAAGATATACCAAGAATTTTCAAATACTCTAATATATCGTTTGCAGTGGATATAGCATGCCTTGTGGAAGTACACTCCGCTATAATTACGTATTCTGCAATTATCGAATCCTTTATAGCGTAACAACATATATCGTATGCTTTCGCTTGCCTTAATCTCTCAATTGACGGCTTACATACTACATCATACATATTCTGCATACAGATAACTAATTTTTATCAGACGAAATGAAATATTACACGCAATTCAAAAATTCTCTATTTTTTTCGAGAAAACATTTTACGGCGTAAGAAAAGAGTAACTTTGAGAAGTGAATTATGCGATAATTATCTCTCTAAATAAGGTTAAAATGCTATACATCAATTTTCTTGAATTTATATAATCCTCTTATTTTGATAATTTCGCAGCTTACTCCTTCTAACAACACATTGGCTTCTTGCAGTATCACTTTTGCAATATCAAATCCGTGTTTTGGATTATGTGCTACATCGCTAGCATTACCAGGATATTCAGTGTGATACACAACTCTTTTTATACCTACTTGGATTATACTCTTGCTACACGCAATACATGGCATCCAATTCGTATAAAGCGTAGCATCATCGATTTTTATTCCATTTCTTGCGGCATTCAGTATTGCATTTTCTTCGGCATGATTAGACATTGCGTACTTCAATTCTGAAGAATGATAGCGCGAAGCTAGATCTTCCACATTACGAGAGAGTCCATTATATCCAGTGCTTAATATGGAGGAAGAATTACCTACTATCACACATCCAACTCTAGTCTTTGGATCTTTGCTCTTCATTGAAGCCATATAAGCCATACTCATGAAGTACTGATCCCAACTATATCTAGAATGTATCAATTCGCCTTTCGAATTCATCACAAAATTGCTATTTCTCTAATTACTTGCGGAACATGTATACGGAGAAATGCTTGAGACACTCACATAATTACGATCTTTATAACCTCTTCTAAAGACAACATATCCATCACACAATGCAAATATAGTATGATCTTTACCAAGCCCTACATTGACTCCAGGATGATATTTAGTACCACGCTGTCTCACAATTATGTTACCAGCTCTTACAGCTTGTCCTCCAGAGCGTTTTAATCCAAGCCGCCTCCCTCTGGAATCACGACCGTTTCTCGAGCTACCGCCCGCCTTCTTGGTTGCCATAACTTACAATAAATTACATATATAACACTAAATTCTTTGATACAATGCTTAATGCAGCACTATATCCACAACTTTCACAAAAGAAACGCACTGCCTATGCCCTCGAAGCCTTCTATACGTATGCCTTCTTCGTTTCTTAAAGATTAAGATTTTATCATCTTTCGCATGCTCGGTAACTTCGCACACCACCTTACCTTTGCGCATAGAAGACTCGTTACCATCAGAACATATTATTACATTACTGCATTCAAACTTCTCTCCTACATTTTGATTCACTCTTTCGATCTTTATCACGGAACCAAGCGATACTAAATACTGCTTTGCACCTTCTGATATTACGGCAAACATAAGACATTTCACATTCAATAAGTAACGCTGATGGTATAAAAATTTCTCTTATAAAGTCAAGTATATGAAGTACAATATTATGATTTCCTATCATCTTTATATCACAGAGAGAATTTTATTATGAAATTTACATTCATAACAATATCTCCGCAAATAATCGGCGAATTGAGCATTGAAAGCGCGCCATTCTTCATATATAATACACAAAATTTTTTTTATCATACGCGAGAAAGAGTCATATGTGTACAAGGTATATTGTTCTGCTTATTTGTGGCATTGCAATAAACGTCATAACTCTTCATAAAGAAGGGCATGCGGCAAATTATGTCAACAGCATTGGCGTAAGCTATTCTAAGATAAAATCTGCTAACTCTGAGGTAGTAACATTTGATTACGATAGAATTCATTATCTTCAAACGATTGGTAAATTTTTTTCATACGCATCAGGTGGAGTAGGGGCAGGATTGTGTAATATAAGTAGCAAGAAAGTTAAAATATCATGGATATTATCAACACCATTTTCTTATGGGTATATGAAAAAATTAGAAGAATTCAGCGTTGGTGGTTATGGTACAATTACAGCACATCATGTCGAGTATAGCATAAATAGCACAAGAAGATCACGTACCAATAAAGCGCAAGCTATTAGTGTAAGTGCTGGCATTAAGTTTGATTATAAAAATATTCTCTCAACACAATTAAGTTATACACTCTTCTCTAACGCTGGAATGAATGAAGGACTTCATAACGATATATCAGAAGATGACGAAGTACATCTTGCACAAGGAGATCGAATGGCACCGACGCAACAAAATATGAATGACGAAATGTGGGATGAAAAGAATGCAAATAATATTTTGAAACTCGTCATGCCATCATTATCACTTAAAATATCATTTTTATTTTAATTTCCTAAAAAGTATTTTTGATATTCTCTTCACTACAAATATGGCAAAGTAAGCTTGATCATCGCCTTTACTTCAATGTACTATACGCGACATATTTTATTGTTCAAAAATATTAATGTCGTTAGGCCATAGAAAGAGAATAAGAAATCTGTTTCGTAAAGCAAAATTTGGCACTACTAGAGAAGAGCATTTGCTAGAGATGTTATTATTTCAGGTATTTAGTAGAAGAGATACCAACAAATTGGCAAAAAGCTTATTAGGAAAATATACGTCTCTAAAGACAATATTTCACGAATATAGAGATATAAAAGATGAGAAAAATATCGGTACAGGAGTAGAGGAATTTTTCGCCGTAATATCAGAACTTTTTTACCGTTGCTATATGTATGATAGCGGTATAAAGCGTATTACATTAGATAGCTGCATTAGCGTAATAAGATATTGCGAATTAAAAGTACCTCATGAGAGTTGTAAGATATTAAAGATACTAACTTTAAATGAGGATAATATGCTAATTGCCTCTGATGTAATTGGAGTAACTATAGATGGCAAATCAAAATGCGATGAAGAAGAATTTCTGAGATTGGCAGTAGCAAGAAAAGCAGTATCTGTCGTTATGGTGCATTACAATTGCACAGACATGGCATACGCACTTTTGATAATACCTCGCCTCTATGATATGTTGCATAATACGAATATAAAGATACTGGACTACATATTGATCACATCGGAAAGTAGCCTTTCTCTTTTCTCTTCGCAAGATACATTCATCACTCACAAATACCTGACTGGATGGTCAAAATATTGAAAACAACGACAGCAGAATAGTAAGAAATAGCACATCTCACAAATCTCCATAAGAAAAAATATCATATCGGAGATATAAGCTCTCTAGTAGAGGAAAGGAGAGTATTGACGCATTTAATGCTCTCTATAGTGCAGTATACCGATCACGTAACGCTTAGCTTCTTCCAATTCACAGTCAAAAACTATGCTAAATTCTGTACTAAAAAGTATTAATGCACTTTCATATAGCTTTTTCGCACCACTTGATACATCAGCCATATTAGAACTGTACAGATCGCGCAACACTCCAGCAATCTCAGATAAGTTTCCTGATGCTATCTTAGCAGCATATTCTCTTGCTATTCTTCCCCACATTCCTCTCCTTGGAGTTTTCGGACTTCTAAGCACAGAGATTGCATTCTCTAACTCCTGTTTCGTACTAATATGACGCAAACCTACAGTCTCAATTTTATCCTTTGGCACTTTCACCCTCACCTTATCATTGATGAAAACTATTTCATAAGATGAGATGATAACTCCAGCAATTTCCGTATTACACTCGCTTTCTATTTGTCCTATTCCTCTGGACGGATAGATGACTCTGTCACCTATTTGAAAAGGTTCTTGCATAGATACACCAGATACTTTCCACATTAAGTCAAAGTGCATTGTACATCGTTTAGTATGATTTTGCAAACTCTCTGAAATAATGATACAATTTACCAGTATGTAGGGTTAATTTGTGCGTTATGACAGCTGAGATGTTAGCAAGGTTGCAATTTGCAGCCAATATCACTTTTCACATCTTATTTCCATCGATTACGATTGCTTTGAGCTGGATATTGCTATACTTCAAGTATGCTTTCAATAAAAGCAAATCCGAAAGTTGGAAGAAATTATACATGTTCTGGACGAAAATATTTGGACTTTCTTTCACTTTTGGCATCGTAAGCGGCGTAACAATGTCATTCCAATTTGGTACGAATTGGCCAGGTTTTATGGAAAAAGTTGGTAACATAGCAGGGCCTTTGCTTGGTAATGAAGTGCTAAGCGCTTTCTTTTTGGAAGCTACTTTCCTCGGTATAATGCTTTTTGGATTTGGTAGAGTGCCAAATATATTACATGATATTGCAACTCTTCTTGTCGCTATCGGCACTACGCTATCTGCATTTTGGATCATCAGCTTAAATAGTTGGATGCATACTCCAGCGGGGTTTGAGATTGTGAATGACGTAGTCATCGCAAAGGATTGGTTTCAAATCATATTTAATCCGTCGTTTCCTTACCAATTTTCGCATGTACTAATAGGCTCGGGTATTACTGCAGCATTTCTCATAGCAGGAGTAGAGACGTATAAGGAAATAAAAAACAGTAATAATGAAAGCGTAACAAAGGGTAAGAATTTCGGTATATTTCTTATTGTAGTATTGCTGCCGATACAAATAATTCTAGGAGATTTGCATGGACTTAACGTGTTGAAGCATAATCCTGCCGCAATCGCTGCTATGGAAGGATTATGGAAGACAGAAAAAGGTATACCTCTTGTGATTTTTGGCATACCGAATGAAAAAAAAGCAGAAACTGCATACTCGATAGAAATTCCAAAATTAAGCAGCTTGATACTGACTCATAGCTGGAATGGAGAGGTGCAAGGTATAGATAGCTTTGAAACACATCCTCCAGTATTACCGGTATTTTTTGCTTTTCGAATAATGGTTGGAATGGGATTTTTAATGCTTTTCGTCGGTATCTATGGCGCATATCGCGTGATAATAAGGAAACGTTATAACAAATTTCTAAATATTACTCTTATTCTCATGACTTTTTCTGGGTGGATAGCTAATATAGCAGGATGGTATGTCAGTGAAGTAGGACGACAACCGTATTTAGTCTTTAATATTTTAACTCGTACAGAAGCACTTTCAAAAGTAGTATCCGGTACAAAGCTCTCTTTCACATTTCCAATGTATCTTATGTTATACGTGACTCTGTTATGCTTCTACATATGGACTATATTCTATCTCGCACGTAACGATGCACAGAAACGGTAGAAATTTAAATAAACTTCGATAAAGGAAAATGTTCTCCATATATCATTGGATTGGGACTTTTATACTGTTTGTAGTCCTCATAATGTTTGAATTCGTGTTACATAACAAACATTCAAAACAAGCGCAAAAAAGTGAAAACATAAGCACCGTACTGTATGTGTTGACTGCATCAATAGTATGCTTCATGACGTATTTCTATTTCTATACACGAGACATATCATTCGTTGAACAGTTTATCACAGGGTATTTGATTGAATTATCACTTAGCATAGATAATGTATTTGTTTTTATAATGTTATTTGATGCTTTTAAAATCAGCAAAAAACAGCAGTACAAGATCTTAATGTTGGGTATAATAGGCGCAATCATGATGAGAATGACTATCATACTACTAGGTATACCTATAATAGCAAAATTCAACTGGATTATAGCAATTTTTGGCGCTATTTTACTCGTAGGAGGTATAAAAGTTGTGAATAAATTTTTTAAAAAAAATCATTCTAAAAGCAATATCGTCGCTGCAAAACATGAAGAGAAAGAAGCTGGGATATTCATTAGATGGCTAACGAAATTCTCACCAATAATCTTGCGTAAATTACGAATAACATTTGATAAAGATTATATAGGAGATAAATTTTTTGTTATACGTGATGGTACTCTGGTAATAACAAGATTATTCGGAATATTATTACTAGTAGAGAAGGCGGATTTACTCTTCGCATTAGACTCAATACCTGCAATAGCTTCAGTGACAGATAGTAGCTTTATTATCTTCTCATCAAATGCTTTTGCTGTACTAGGACTGAGAACGATATATCATTTCCTTTCAGGAATAATACATACTGCGTTATTTTTAGAATTAAGCTTAGGATTTACACTGATTTTCGTAGGTAGCAAAATGTTGCTAAAAATCGCGCATTATGAGATTAACAATACGTTTTCTATATTAATTATTTTAAGCATTTTCGTAATACCGGAAATCGTAAGATACTTCACTCGGAAACAAGAGAGGTAGTGTAAATGACGCACAAAATACATCAATTCTCACAAACAATTACGACTTAGAAGTTTCATTCTAAGGCAAGTTACACTATACATAAAATATGTAACAACTTAAGTCATTATCCTTCTATATCTTTAATGCGGTACTTTTTCAAGTCACTTAGATTACTGCTAAAGCCGTGCTCTGCAAAAATTCTTTTTTACGTAATACTTTATAATTGTCATAAAGCTTCGCATAAGAAAAAACTTGCATTACGTAATGTCGGTAAAACATTATGCGTTATCATGACTGACTTAGGTCCTGCGTTTGTAAAACTAGGGCAGGTACTTTCTACAAGACAAGATGTAATAAATTACGAAATAGTTAGCGAATTTGAAAAATTATACGATAACGTCACTATACAAAATCCTACCACATCTATGAATAGGATTAGAAATAGCTTTCCAAATACAAAAAATATCACATTTATAGCCGCTGGCTCAATAGCTGAAGTATATAAAGTAGAAGTTGATAATAACGTCTATGCCGTAAAATTATTAAAACAAAACATAGAGCAGAGATTTTATGATAATATTTCTTTTATATCCTTTATAATAAAGCACTCCATAGTGCTATCAAAAAAAATAAGAATGAAGCTATTGAGAATAGTAGAAAATATAAATATTACGTCAAAAAGTGAGTTCAATTTATATATGGAAGCAGCAACAATAGAAAGAATGCATCATTCTTATACAACACGAAGATGTAATATAAAAATACCAAAACTAGAATTAAAACACTCTACAAATAAAATGCTTGTGATGGAGTGGATTGATGGAATATCTGTAACAGATAACTCTATTGTCGAAAAAAGAGAATACATAGCAAGAATGGTGGCGGATTTTGTCCTCTCTCAAATTTACATTGACTGTTTCTTTCATGCAGATCCACATATAGGAAATTTTCTATTTCACAATGATAGCGTAGTCGCTTTAGATTTTGGAATGATAGGTAGTATATCTAAAAAAGATGGAAGAGTTTTTGGAAGGATTATAAAAGCTTTTCTAGAAGAAAATTATGACGACGTAGCGGAACTTCATATACAAGCATCATATTTAAATCCCTCTACAAAATACACCTTCTCAATAGCATGCAGAAGCATCATGATAGCGGTGCAAAATTCGAAGAAAGAATATGCGATTTCAACTTTGTTAAAAGAATTACTGTCCATAGTAGATAACTTCGACATTGATATGAATCCAAATTTAGCGATGATGCATAAAGGAATGATATCTCTCGAAGGATTTCTTAATCATTTATCCGTAGATTGCTTAGAAATAATCAAAGAGTGGTTCAAAAAGAACGAGAAAGAATTTCTTCCAAGTACATTTGAAAAAATCTTCAACTCGCTAAAACATTAAATCAAGGATGTTTCTCTTCTTCCACTTTCACCACTTCCATATCTTCCTTATCTTCAGCAAGTTCTGCAATCTCCTTTTCTTCATCTTGTAAGACATTACCTACGATGTTGTTCAAGTTATCTACCGACTGAGTGCCATCAAAAAGCTTATTTTTAACAAGAAACGAAGGGGTAACTCTTACTCCGATATGCTGCGCTGAGTCTACGTTATTCGCTAAAATAGTCTCTATTGACGATGTAGCTTCTGAATCAATTAGAAGAGCGTTTAATTTCTCTATATTGATTCCAGCATTTTGCACTATGGACATTATTTTATCATAATCTCTCAAATCTGCTATTGGCGCTGTGAGAAATGCTTCATGCAATGCTTGATATCCAGAAGGAGAAATAATGTAAGAAGCAATCGCAATCTTTGTAAGTACAACAGAATCTTCCGTACCAGGTATCCCTTTATAGAAAATTCTAACTGGAACTTTTGTTTGTTGCGCAAATTCCTTCTGAATCGAAAGAAAAGCTCTAGAAGCTTCGGAAAGATAATCGAAAAATATGACCATCTGAACTTCATCTAAATTCTGCTGCCCTGTTGGTAAGATTGATACACTAGGATCGTTTTGTACTCCTTGAAATATTTCTTCCACTTCATCGTCAAATCTCTTCTTATTATAGTATTCTTCTACTATAACGGCTAACTTCTCAGGATTTTTTTGAATATAATTGGATATTCTTTCATCTATAAGGCTTTCTAGCTGCGCCACGCTCTGCTTTTTATACATAGCACTTTTTTCTCGCTTTCTGATAAATTCTACATATGTAGCAACTGCTATTACCAACACAATTGTCACGAGTATAGCTACGAATAGTGTTTTTTGATTCATGAGATGGTGCAATGAATAAACGAATGGCATCTATTTCCTGTCTATTTTTGAGTGCTTCATGGATTGTATATACGCTTCTTACTTTTTTCAACTAAATAAATATTTGCTTTGAAGTTTTAGATATTTCGTCAGTAAACTTTTTGCACGATGATGAGTAAATATATTTGCAATAACATCAAAAGCAATATATAAGTGGACTATCCATCAGTCTTCAATCTCTACACGTTTAAGTAATATAATAAGACTGTTATATATTTATGAATGTTGGAATCGTTTATTGCGACGGGTCATGTCTAGGTAATCCAGGAAAAGGAGGATGGGCATCTCTCATAAGAGCAGATAATAACGTATTTCTACTATCTGGCGCTGAAAGTTTTACATCTAATAACAGAATGGAATTAACAGCAGCCATTTCGGGCTTGAAAAAAGCAGTTGAGCTAAATACGACATACATAGAAGTAAGAACGGACAGTAAGTATGTCTGTGATGGAGCTAGTATATGGATAGCGAATTGGATTCGTAGTAATTGGAATGGAGGAAAAGTGAAAAATATCGATTTATGGAACGATATATTGTTTTACATCGAATATTTTCAAGAAAGGTTATCATGGAAGTGGGTAAAAGCACATGATACGGATGTTATGAATATATTTGTAGATTGTGTCGCGAGAAGTAATGCAGCATTTCCATGTGATTCGTTATAAAATTAACTGTTTCACGTGAAACATATGAAAAATGAAAATAAAAAAATGGAAAGTACTTCTTCTGCAAGAGTTGTGAAGCATAGATTTGCAAGAAGAAAAGAAAATGAAAAAGTAAAAATCGAAAGAGATGATCACAATGCTTCGGATTATGAATATAAAGATGGAGCAGAAACGTACTGGATTAACGATATAAGAGCGATGGATGAATCGCAGTTATCAGATCTGCAAATAAAAATAGAAAGATTTGATAGAAAATCAGATGAAATCGTCTACATTGTGAATTCTTTAATAGAAAGAGGAGCAAAAGTTTTAGCTTGCGGCTTATTGGATGTTATAGGCGAAGGATTTGGATTTCTAAGAGGATGCGGAAATTTTTCTTGGGTTAAAAACTTTGAAGAGATTTATGTGCCATCGAATTATATAAAAAGATATTCTCTTAGAAGTGGAGATATGATCGTTGGAGTAGTGAAATCTCCTAAAAGAGGCGAGAATAAGAATTTTTCACTTGCTAATATAGAGAAAGTGAATGATATACCAGTTGCAGAGTTGAAGCGAAGAGTTAATTTTGACGATTTGATCCCCGTTTATCCTGATACAAGGATAGATATGAGTGACATTGAAGGAGATGATCTGAGTTGTAGAATTGTGGATATGATTAGTCCAATAGGATTTGGACAAAGAGCTCTCGTAGTAGCACCTCCAAAGACTGGAAAAACGATTTTGATGCAGAACATAATAAATGCAATTTCCAAAAAGTACCATAAATGTGTAGTAATGGTATTGCTAATAGGAGAAAGACCGGAGGAAGTTACTGAAATGGAACGTTTTGTAAAAGGAGAGGTGTACAGTTCTACTTTTGATGAACCTTCTCAAAATTATGTGAATCTCGCAGAGATGGTGCTAGATAGAGCTAAAAGATTAGTAGAAATGGGAAGAGATGTTGTTATAATGCTAGACTCAATTACAAGACTTGCGAGAGCTTATAATGAAGTGGCGCCTTCCTCTGGTAGAGTTCTTAGCGGCGGAGTAGATTCAGGTGCTTTATATCGCCCTAAACGATTTTTTGGCGCTGCAAGAAATATAGAAGACGGAGGATCGCTTACTATAATAGGTACAACTTTAGTAGATACTGGATCAAAGATGGATGATGTAATATTTGAAGAATTTAAAGGCACAGGAAATTCTGAGATAGTCTTAAGTAGAAGGTTGGCAGACAAAAGAATCTTTCCAGCGATGGATATATTTAAATCTGGCACGAGAAAAGAAGAATTACTAATAGATGCGCAAAGTCTGAAAAAGATATGGGTGCTCAGAAAAATATTATCAGATATGAATCCTGAAGAAGTTATAGAATTACTGAGAGAAAGGATGAAAAATACTTCAGGTAATGCTGAATTTTTCGCCAATATGATAACAAATAAAATGCAATAGATATTCATATGTTCTCTGTTTGTACATGGAATGTAAATTCTATAAGAGTGAGGCTATCGCATCTATCTACGTTATGTGAAAAATATCGCCCTGATTTGATACTGTTGCAAGAGATTAAATGCGAAGAAAATAGCTTTCCTCGCGAATTTATAGAAGAATTAGGCTATTCCTCGTACATATATGGGCAGAAGTCTTATAATGGCGTTGCTGTATTATCGAAAGCTAGAGTTGATGAGTATAAATGCAGAGATATAGGTAATAATTTGGAAGAAGCTCGATATATAGAAGTAGTAGTGAATATTGATGAAGTCTGTTTTAGAATTGCATCATTATATCTTCCGAACGGAAGTGACGTATCTTCGCAGAATTTCAAATCTAAGTTGTTTTTTCTTGAAAGTTTGAAGAAGTTGATGATAGAGGCGTATGAATTTGGAGATAATTACATTATAGGAGGTGATTTCAATGTAGCTCCTGAGAGTATTGATGTATACGATCCTATAGGAATGGATGGCACAATAGGCTTTCATGAATCTGAAAGAGTGAGATTAAAAGAAATCTTCTCTTCCAATTATATCGACGTATGGAGAGCTTTAAATCCAAGTGTGCAAAAATTTACATGGTGGGATTACAGAGATAGAAGTTCTTATGTAAAAAATCTTGGTATGAGATTAGATCATATATGTATATCAGATAAGCTATCTAATATAATGCATAAAGCTGTCATATTGGATGAATTTAGAGCAATGCAAAGGCCATCTGATCATGTTCCTCTTATGTGTTATTTTGATGTTAGTAAGCTGTAGTATTATCAATACTTCATTCTACTTGTGAAATATATGCGCTATACGTAAAGAGAATTTCTGTATTATTATAATCATTTTCGTAGAAGGTTTTCACACTATGTTCTGTGATATTTGTATTATTGTCATTCACGGAAAGCATTAGTGCTAGTATCGTTCTTAATAGTTGTTCGTTATCTTTATGTTTTTCGTTCACTATACTGATTTTTATCTGTACTAAATATTCGTCAAAAGTAAAATGAGAAGTCTTTTCTATATCTAGTACTTTAATCGTAATGGATGGAGTGAAGTGAATTGTATCTAATTCGGAAAAAAAATAATATTTCATATTTTCATTCATATACTCATCACTATGTTGCTCTTCATGAGTGGATGAGAAGTTATATGAGTGCTTCTTAAGTAATTCTTCTATCTTACGAAATAGATGAAGTGGAATGCTTGTTTTAATCATATTTGTAGTAAGTTGCTATTCTAGAGCATATAAAAATACCAGTGCTATTTTCCTCATCTACTTCTATGGAAGTTATATATCCAAGTAATTTATCTTTTCCTATATACTTTGCTCTTATTGTTTCTCCTTCCTCTGTGATAGCGCGGATAATATGTCTTATGTGAGATACATTATTTATCGAAATCTTTGTTTTCTGCACATATTTATTATCTACCTTATCGATTTCCATACTAATAATTTTCCCCCATATTTTTAGTGGATTTGCCCATATATCTTTTACATTGTTTGGCTTTAATGTAGATGGATTAAATTTCTCAATAATGATTGGTATTTCCATATGCTTTAAAGTATTTTTTATATCTATATTTTGTATCTTTTAAACACAGAATATCTATGTAGTGCGTTATCTAGTATGCTATTAGGCCTTTTATTTCTGTTATTATATTCGCATTCTATTATCTCCAATAAGCAATATTTCATGTGATACGTATGCTTGCTGGCAAAATAATTGCCAGCAGTATAATAAATCATCATGTAGTCACACGATAGCTTTTGTAAGCCTTCTATTACTTCTTCATCGGTTATTTTTACGTCTGGCTTTGCAATTTCTTTAATTACTCCTCCATTATGGATTGTGATTTTCTGTACCTCTATTATAGGAACAACTGGCAATATTACAGAGTCTTGAACTATAGTTAGTTTGTGCCTGCAAGTTTGTGGTATTATAGCTATATTAAGATACGCCTCCAGTTTTTTAGTAGAGGAGAATTGTAATGCATTCAGTAATTCGTTATCTTCATCATGTTCTATTCTGAGAAAAAGCTTTATTTCTTCTATAGATAACGGTAGTGAGTGAGAGATGGTCATTTGCTACTAATTAACTTTATTCTTCTAAATGCTGAAGAGTCTATTAGAGCGCCCCCTACTCTTCTTGTAACATAGAATGTGACGCATCTTTGGTCGATATATGGATTTCTTAAGACACGAGTCTCTTGTCTTTCAACCACAAGATATCCTTCTTCAAAATTTCCTAAAAGAATTGTATCAACACCGTCGTGCACCATGTTTTGTGAGACTATAACGTTAGTGTTCAATAGCTTAGTTACGCCATTTCTTAATGCAGAATCTACGATATATTTACCGCTTGCATCTTTTAGTTTCGCTAGAAATTTTGCTACTTTTGCACTTACAATGAATGTAGCATTTCGTGAAAATCTATCCTCCAAAGAATAGAATAAATCAACAAAATGCTCCAAAGTTAACGCATTAAAAGAAAGTTCTGCAGAAGCTATTTCCGTAGTGTTTAGTATGCCTGAAGGCATAATTTTTCCATCTCCATGAAGAAAGGCTTTTTCTTCCATTACTGCGAATTTTTTTGATACTTCATTTAAGAACCATTCTTCTACGTCAAAACTTAAATCCTCTAGCATTCCACGAGGAGTACGTGAAATAGTTTCTAGATCAAATGTAGGTATTTTATGACGTTTGAATGTGATGTCCTCTTTGCCTAAGTTACCGTCAATACTTGTGATCCACCTTCCCATTGGTCCGGAAGTAATAGGTTCTATATACTCAAATGCGCTTGAGGTGATAGAGACTTTTCTAGATAATTGATATACTGGAGAGAGTGCTGCTACTTTAGAGTGTAATCTATCGCTTATCTCTTTTTGCGGTATGAAAACGTTGTTTGATGCGCCCTTTGTTTCGTGACAATCAATATTTTGACTATCATATTCTAATTTTGCATACCTCATATAAGATGCTAATTGATCGTTACGTGTTGAGTATGTAGGGACAGGCGTGGCGTTATCGGTGATACTTTTTTGCATTATACGTTCAATTTGCGACATTTTTTTAGATAAATCTTTTTGCATATTTTCTAATGTGGCAATTTTCTCATGATGAGAGGATTGCTGATGTGATTGAGTGTTTTCTGTGTTCATTATTTTTATCGATAATTTATTTAGAATATTGTTTTTTATCGTGTTATGTATATCATGCAGTGTACTAGGGGGTGATTAGCTCAGGTGGTTAGAGTACTACGTTGACATCGTAGGGGTCAGTGGTTCGAGTCCGCTATCACCCACCACTTTTTTTCAGCAGAAGTACGTAATTTGTGCTAGCTGATTGGATGGTATTGTTACGATACTTATTTCCAATAATTTCGCTTCATGTATTACGCGATAGTGCGTATTGTAGTCTGTCTTTGCTAGAGTGGGTATAAATCCTATACTTAGCCCTCTAATGTTGAGATCGCATATGAGATTTTTTACTTCTCGAGCAGTTTGAGTTGTAAGTATTATTGAACATATCGTACTTTTTGTGGAGATGTAGAATAGAATAACACATCAGTAATTGTGTTGCTTTTTGGATCTACCGTAATTTCTAGTACGTTATAACGAAGAACATTCTGTCCAATAATAGGTCTATAATTGACTAGTGCTTCAATATAGAAAGCTTTTAGCATCTTGTCTGTTATTACCACATTCATGGGAGTGCCTAGCACTTTATCTATGGAGTTGGATGAAGCACCTTTTACTATATTTTTATTAAATGCTTCACGATTAACATCGCGAAAAGAATAGCCATGATACTCAATATTTGAGCTACAACCAGCGCAAAATATGAAGCATAGCAAAACGAAAAATCTATGCACGTGAATGATACTTAAGCAATATGCAACTGGATCTTAACGAAACAGAAAAAACTCACAAGATATTTTATGAAAAAGCTACAACAAAATCATGATGAAAATTCGCTGATATAGCATCTATGATATGGAATTTACTGTAATTTCGACATTAAGTGATTATACGTTGAAACAGCCTGAGAATTACCGCTTTGCAGAGTTTTTTTGAAGGTATTGTATAAAGACATCACTGTGGAGTGAGTTCTATTTCCCATATAATGACCTATCTGATGAAAAGATAGCATAAAGGAGTTGCGCAATATAAATGCTAATGTTTGTCTAGCATATATAAGAGATGACGTCTTAATTTTAGATGAAAGTTGCTGTTCTGTGATAGAATAGTATGAAAGTACAGCAGATATTGCGGTATGTATTTGAGATTGTGTAGGTAGTGCTGGAGAAGTGTTCGAAGATTTTTCCGAGATATCATCTGTGCTATCTGAATGCGATATAGAGTCTACGAGATTAATATCCGGCTCTATTCCAAGAATTTCACAAGACATTACAATTTTCTGAAGCAATGATTCCATTTCTCTAATATTGGAAGTTTTTTGTGCTATAGATTCCAATATTTCATCAGAGACTGCTGAAGCAATTTCGGACTTATGAGATAATACCTTTCTTTTTTGTTCTAGTATTTTCATTTTCAGTATTTGCGTTGGCTGCTTTATCTCTACTACCATGCCTCCGAGTAAGATAGCCTCTAGTCTTTTGGAGAGAGGTAATAATTTCGGATGTTCATTTCCCGTTATCACAACGTGCTTACCGCCTTCTATCATTGTAGCGACTATATGAGAGAATTCTTTTTCAGTTTTTTCTCTTCCGCAAAGAAATTGCACATCATCAAAAAGCAGCAATTCGCTATCAAGGATATTCTTTTTGAATGAAAAAATAGACTTTCCTCTAATTGAATCAACATAACTTTGTAAAAACCTTTCAGCTGTGTAATAGAGAGAATTGCTGTTGCAGAGTGCACTTTGCAATAAATGCGTTTTTCCGCTTCCATGTTCTCCATAAAGATATATAACGCTTGGCGCTGTAATTGCTTCAGAAGTAGATGTATCACATAAGTGCTTTAGCATAAAATATGCCACTTTATTTGCTTCTCCTACAACAAAGTTATGAAATGTATATGATGAATGAGGCTGAGTAAGAGATGTATTACGACTATGTTTTCCAAAAGTAGATGATTTATCATCATTTACGGCACTATTTTGATTTGTAGATACTGCTATTTCTACATGCATTACAGAAGGATAAGATTCTCTGATTGCATCTAGAATATTGATGAAGTAATGCCGCATTACGAACTCCTTTACATAATGAGAAGGCGCTTCCAATACTACAGTGTCATTTTTCCGTGCTAAGATCTGTATCTTAGAAAGCCAATTGCTATATGCAGTACGACCTATGACGTACTCGAGCTTTTTGCTGACAATTTCCCAATTTTCTTCAGTGCGCTCTAAGCTTTCATTAGTTGATCTAATACCACTCTCCTTTCCTTCTGCTTTTTCTTTAGCGTCTTCTCTGATGCGTATTATATCTACTACTTTTTTCAT